>NZ_JAWIRW010000003.1:229191-343966 GCF_036319985.1 Stenotrophomonas sp. SMYL89
CGCCCCGGGGGGGGGGGGGGTGGCGGCCCCCCCCCCCCCCCCCGGCCCCCCCCCCCCCCCCCCCCCCCCCCGACTCTACATAAGGCAGCGACAAGGATGCGACCATGGCAGACCCCTACAACAGCGGCAACCCGACGACCTCACTGGCACGTTTCGACGATTCACTGGTCACCACCGCCTTCGAGCTTCCCGGCCACCGGGTCGTGCGCAACCTCGGCGTGGTACGCGGCATCACCGTGCGCTCGCGCTCGATCGTCGGCAATTTCCTCGGTGGCATCCAGACCCTGTTCGGCGGCAACATCACCATCTACACCGAACTGTGCGAACAGGCGCGCGAGGAAACCTACCGCGACATGGTCAAGCACGCGCGACAGTTGGGCGCCAACGCGATCATCGGCATGCGCTACGACGCCACCGATGTGATGACCGGGCTGACCGAGGTGCTGTGCTACGGCACGGCCGTGGTGGTGGAGCCGGTGCGTTGATGCTGTAGAGCCGAGCCCATGCTCGGCTCAGGCGCAAGACAGCCGAGCGTGGGCTCGGCTCTACAGAGGGGTCTCAGGCACTTCGACCTGCTGCACCGGCAGGGTCACCATCATCACCGTCGGGTCGTCCGGGTCGAGCCTGGTCTTGAAGCCCAGGCTCTGGCACATCGCCAGCATGGTGCTGTTCTCGCGCAGCACCTGGCCCTCGACCACATCCAGGCCCAGCCACTTGGCGTACTCGATCATGATCGCCATCAGCCGCCAGCCGATGCCGTGGCCCTTCAGGTCCGAGCGGATCAGGATGCCGTACTCGCCGCGGTGGTAATCGGCATCGGCGTGCAGGCGTACCGCGCCGAGCATTTCGCCACTGCGCGGTTCGATCGCCACCAGTGCGATCGAGCGCGCATAGTCCAGCTGGGTCAGGCGCGCGATGAATTCGTGGCTGAAGTGCTTCACCGACTGGAAGAAGCGCAGGCGCAGGTCTTCGTCGCTGACCCGGGCGAAGAACGCACGGAACAGTGCATCGTCTTCCGGTCGCACCGGCCGCACGAACGCACGGCCGCCATCGGACAGTTCGATGGTGCGCTCCCACTCCTTCGGATACGGGAATACCGAGAAGCGCGGATGGCCACGTCCCTTGTGCAGGATGCGCGACGGTGCCACCGCCACGCGTGCGTCGAGGGCAAGAATGCCCTTGCTGTCGACCAGCAGCGGATTGATGTCCAGCGTGCGCACTTCGGGAATGTCGGCGGCCAGCTGTGCCAGCTTAACCAGTGCAAGGGCCAGCGCGCGCTCGTCGGCAGCCGGTACATCGCCGTAGGCCTTGAGGATGCGCGAGGCCCGGGTCTGTCCGATCAGTTCATGGGCCAGGCGCAGATCGAGTGGCGGCAACGCCAGCGCCTTGTCGTTGATTACTTCTACTGCAGTACCGCCACGACCGACCACGATCACCGGGCCGAACGTTGCGTCATCGGCAATGCCGACAATCAGTTCACGCGCCTTCGGGCGAACAATGGTCGGCTGCACCAGCAGGCCATCGATGCGCGCGTCTGGTCGCAGCTGCCGCGCACGCGAGAGGATCGCGTTGGCCGCGCTCTGCACTGCCGGAAGCGTCGCAAGGTTCAGGCGCACGCCATCGACTTCCGACTTGTGCGGAATGTCCGGCGACAGAATCTTCAGCGCCACGCTGGCACCACGCTCCAGCAGCGGCTGTGCCAGGTCCATCGCCTCGTGCGCATCGCGCGCGTGCATCACCGGCGCGGAGGGAATGCCGTAGGCCTTGAGCAATTCGTGGGTAGCCAACGGATCCAGCCACTGCTGGCCGTTGGCCAATGCCGCATCGACCAGCGCGCGTGCGGCCACCGCGTCGACACTGAAGTCCTGCGGCAGGCTGGGAGGTGTTTCCATCAGCGCGTTCTGCGCCTCGCGGTAGCGCACCAGATGCTGGAAGCCACGCACGGCTTCGGCCTCGGTCGGATAGGTCGGCACCCGTGCCGCGTTGAGCGTGGCGGTGGCCTGGTCGTCGTTGCCCAGCCACACCGCGAATACCGGCTTGTCGCGGTGATGGCGTGGGCGCAGGCCGAGCGTGCGGGTAAGTGCCTGTGCGGCGTCTGCGGATGAAGTGAATGCGGTCGGCACGTTGACCACCATCACCGCATCATTCTCGTTGTCGGCCAGCAGCGCATCGATGGCGGCGGCATAGCGCTCACCATCGGCGTCGACCACGATGTCGACCGGATTGCTGCGCGACCAGCCCTGCGGCAGCACGGCGTCGAGCTTTTCGACCGTGCTGTCGGACAGGTTGGCCAGCGTCCCACGCAATGCGACCAGCTGGTCCACGGCAAGGCGGCCGACACCGCCACCATTGCTGAGAATCGCCAGGCGACGACCGGGGAACGTCCCCAACCGCCCCAGCGATTCGGCGGCGGTGAACAGTTCGTCCAGCGCGCCCACGCGCAGCAGGCCGGCACGGTTGAACGCGGCGCCGTACACGTCGTCGGCGCGGGCCAGTGCCTGTACATGGGTATCACGACTGCCCGGCTGCACGCGTTCGGCGCGACCGGATTTCACCACCACCACCGGCTTGGCACGCGCGGCGGCACGTGCGGCCGACATGAACTTGCGCGCATCCTTGATCTGCTCGACATAGAGCAGGATGGCGCGGGTGCGGTAGTCGGTGGCGAAGTAGTCGAGCAGGTCGCCGAAGTCGACGTCCATCGTGTCGCCCAGCGACACCACGGCGGAGAAACCCACCGAACGGGCCACGCCCCACTCCACCAGCGCCGCGGCAATGGCGGAAGATTCGGAGATCAATGCGAGATCGCCGGCCTGCGGGAAATGCGCGGCGATGCTGGCATTGAGCCGCGCGTGCGGCGCGATCACGCCCAGGCAATGCGGGCCGAGGATGCGCAGGCCATGCTTGCGTGCCACCGCTTCCACCTGCGCCGACAGCGAGCCCGGGCCTTCACCCAGATGCGCGGTGAGGATGATCGCCGCCTGCACGCCGCGTTCGGCGGCGGTGCGCACCACCTGCGGCACGATCGCCGCCGGTGCGGTGATCACCACCAGGTCCGGCACCCAGTCCACGTCCTTCAGCCGCTTGACCGTGCGGATGCCATCGATCTCGGCATGCCGCGGGTTGATCCACGCCACCTTGCCGGGGAAGCCGGTGCCGCGCAGGTTGCGCATCACCGCGCGGCCAGCCGAGCGCTCGCGCGGGCTGCCGCCGATCACCGCGACCGACTGCGGACGGAACACGGACTGCAGGTGGTAGGTACTCATGCGCCTACGGTAACCAAATTCCAGGGCGATGGGGTCAGATCCCTTTCCTCAGGAAAGGGATCTGACCCCCGCGTGACCGTGGCGCGGGGCCCCCCAGGGGGGGACCGACCCGAGCACGTACAGCAGGGGGGCGGGGAGGGGGATCGCGGCGATACTGAAATAGATCACCAGGCCGGTCACGTCCACCAGGGTAGCCACGAACGGGGCCGAGGCACTGGCCGGGTCGAAGCCGAGGCGCTTGAGGATGAACGGCAGCATCGAACCGGACAGCGAGCCGAAGGTGACGATGCCGACCAGCGCCGCGCCGATGGTGATCGCCAGCAGGATCCAGTGCTCGCCATAATCATGCAGGCCGCCGAGCTGCCAGATCACGATGCGCACGATCGCCAGGCAGCCGAGGATGGCGCCCAGCACCATGCCGGTGGGGATCTCGCGGATGGCCACCTTCCACCAGTCGCGCAGGCGAAGTTCGCGCAGCGCCAGGCTGCGGATCAGCAGCGAGGTGGCCTGCGAGCCGGAGTTGCCGCCGGAACTCATGATCAGCGGAATGAACAGGGTCAGCACCACCGCGCGCGCCAGTTCGTCCTCGTAGTGCTGCATCGCGCTGGCGGTCAGCATCTCGCCCAGGAACAGCACGCTCAACCAGCCGGCGCGCTTGCGCAGCATCTCGAAGAAGCCGATCTGCATGTACGGCTTGTCCAGCGCTTCCATGCCGCCGAACTTGTGCGCGTCCTCGGTGGATTCCTCGATCAGCGCATCCAGTACGTCATCGACGGTGACGATGCCAAGCATCTGCTGCTGCGCATCGACCACCGGGATCGCCAGCAGGTCGTGGCGACGGATCAGCCGTGCCACTTCTTCCTGGTCCAACAGCGCGTCCACCGTGACCGGCGGATTGACCTGGGCCACGTCCAGGATCGACTCCTCCGGCAGGCCGGTGATCAACCGGCGCATGGTCACCACCTGCTGCAGCTGCTGGGTGGCCGGGTCCAGCACGTAGATCGCGTACACCGTCTCGCGGGTGCGCTCGACCTGGCGGATGTGCTGCAGGGTCTGCGCAACGGTCCAGCTGGCGGGCACGGCCACGTACTCGGTGGTCATCAGCGCACCGGCGGTGTTCGGCGGATAGCTGAGCAGCTTCTGGATGGTCTGGCGGGCATCGGTACCGAGCAGCGGGATCAGCCGTGCGCGTTCTTCTTCGTCCAGCTCGTGGACGATGTCGGTGGCCCGGTCATCAGCCATCAGCCCGAGCAGTGCGGCGGCGCGGGCCGGCGGCAATGCGGCCACCAGCTCGCCGCTGCGGTGCAGCTCCGGCGCTTCCAGCATCTTGACCGCACGCGGCAACGGCAGCGCAGCCAGCGTTTCCGCGGCGCGCACCAGTTCCAGCGTGTTGAGGAATTCCACCGCGTCGGCGGTGTTGTAGTTCGCCAGCGGCGCGGCCAGGGCGGCGGCATCGGCCACCGGGCGCAGCAATTGCTTCTGGTTCATCGGGTTTGCCTTGTGGGGTGCGACCTCGCGCAACGCCAACGCAGGCAAACCGTCCCGATGTCAGGCGGTGGCCATCGCTGGCGTCGAACGAGGTCGACTTCTACTGTCGCTGGACATGGGTTGGGGACTCCGGGATGCGTGTACTGGCGGACGCGCCGCCAGCGGCGGGCAGTCTGGACCCGTGGGCCATGCAGGTCAACCCGGTCCCGCAACGGCAGCACCCTGCCCCGCAGGTTGTTCTCGTGCGTACACAGACCGGCGCGCATAATGGCGCGGTGGTGTTCGCCACGCTTTCTCCACCCGAACGGACGCACAGCGGGCTCCCCCGATGACCAGGTATTCCCATGCATAGCGGTGGTCTGGAACTGGCCCTGGTGCTGCTGCTGGCGGCGGTCATCGCCGTGCCGGTGTTCAAGAAATTCGGCTTCGGCGCGGTGCTGGGCTATCTGGCGGCCGGCGTGGTGCTGGGCCCGGACGGGCTGGGCTTCGTGCAGGACGCCGACCGCATCCTTGGCGCCGCCGAGATCGGCGTGGTGATGCTGCTGTTCGTGATCGGACTGGAGCTGTCGCCGGCACGCCTGAAGGTGATGCGGCGCTCGGTGTTCGGTGCCGGTGCGGCGCAGGTGGCGCTGTCCGGGCTGGTGCTGGGCGGCCTGCTGCTGCTCGACCACTTCCAGTGGAAGAGCGCGCTGGTGGTGGGCGTGGCACTGGCGCTGTCATCCACGGCGGTGGGCCTGCAGCTGCTGTCCGAGCACAAGGCGATCAACAGCGACCACGGCCGGTTGGGCTTTGCCATCCTGCTGTTCCAGGACCTGATCGCGATCCCGCTGCTGGCGGCCATTCCGCTGCTGGGCGGGGTCAAGAATGAAACCCTGCGCTGGGAAGATGCGGCCGTCGCGCTGGGTGCGCTGGCGGTGGTGATCCTGTGCGGGCGGCCGGTGCTGCGCCGGGTGTTCAGCACCATTGCCCGCACCCGCAGCCCGGAAGTGTTCACCGCCACCGCGTTGCTGGTGGTGCTGGGCACCGCCTGGTTCATGCAGGAAGCCGGCCTCAGCCCCAGCCTCGGTGCCTTCCTGGCCGGCGTGCTGCTGTCCGACTCGGAGTTCCGGCACGAACTGGAATCGCAGATCGAACCATTCAAGGGCCTGCTGCTCGGCCTGTTCTTCATCGCGGTGGGCATGGGCATCGACCTGGACCGCATTGCCGCCGAGCCCTGGCTGATCGCCGCGGGTGTCGGCATCCTGCTGGTGGTCAAGTTCAGCCTGCTGTACGCGGTTGGCCGCGTCGCCCGGCTCAGCCCGCGGCAATCGCTGCTGCTGGGCAGCGTGCTGTGGCTGGGCGGCGAGTTCGCCTTCGTGGTGTTCAACGAGGCGCAGCGCGCGCACCTGCTGGGCAACGCCAACCACGACCGGCTGGTGGCGATCGTCGGCCTGTCGATGGCGATCACGCCGCTGTTGATGATTGCGCTGTTGAAACTGCTCGGCCAGGAGAAAGCCGCGCCGCGCGAGCCGGCCGACGCCGACAAGGTGGCACCGGACAACCGGCCGAAGGTACTGATCGCAGGCATGGGCCGCTTCGGCCAGGTGATCGCGCGCCTGCTGACCGCGCAGAAGGTACCGTTCGTGGCGCTGGAGGCGAACCCGGATACCGTGGCCGACCTGCGCCGCTTCGGCAACCAGCTGTATTACGGCGACCCGACCCGGCCGGAGATGCTGCGCGCGGCCGGCGGCGAGCACATCGATGTGTTCGTGATCACCGTGGATGACCCGGAAACCAACCTGCGCGCGGTGCGCATGGTGCGCCGGCTGTATCCGGACGCGACGGTGCTGGCGCGTGCGCGCAACCGCCAGCATGCGTGGCGGTTGATGGACATGTCGGCCGAGCCGTTCCGCGAGGTGTTCGGCACCAGCCTGGAGATGAGCGGCCGCGTGCTGACCGCGCTGGGCATTGCGCCGAACGTGGCCGAGCGCCACGTGCAGCGTTTCCGCGAGCACGACGAACAGCTGCTGCGCGACCAGTACCTGGTCTACGACGACGAGGCGGCGGTGATCCAGACCTCGCGCGATGCGCGCAACGACCTGATGCACCTGTTCGAGGCCGACGCGGAAAGCGACGACAAGTAGGCGTGCCGGCCAGCGGCCGGCGCCCTCCCGAGACCGGATCCCAAAGTCTTGGGGTCAGAGCCCTTTCCGTTGGAAAGGGATCCGACCCCGGATCCTCAGCCGTTGTCGCGCAGGAACCGCGCCATCGACGAAACACCCGGCACGCGCGGTTCGAACTCGCCGGCCACGTCGATGAAGCCGCGCATCACCGCGATCTCGCGCGGGCTGCGGTTGAGGCTGTCGCGCACTTCCGGATCGGCGCCAGCGCGCAGCAGGCGCTGCACCAGCAGCGGCAGGCCATGCAGCGCCGCCAGGTGCAGTGGACCGAAGCCGCGCGGGTCGCGCACGTCCAGGCTCACGTCTTCGTCCAGCAGGCGTTCCACCGCGGCCATCACCACCTGCTCGTCGCAGGCGGTCCCGGGCTCGGCGCGGGCGCCCAGCAGCAGCAGCAGCGGCGTGACCGAACCGGCCGCGGCCTGGTCCGGTTCGGCACCGGCCAGCAGCAGGGTGTCGAGCAGCGCGAGCAGGCGTGAGCGGTCGCGGGCACTGAAGCCATACAGCGCGGCACAGTGCAGTGGGCCCAGCTGCTGGGCGTCACCGGCGTGCACATCGGCACCCGCGGTGAGCAGGCGCGCAACGATGTCCGGCAGGCCCAGCGCCGAGGCCAGCATCAGCACGGTCACGCCGCCCGGCAGGCGGTGTTCCAGCTTGGCGCCGGCGTCGAGCAGGGCCGAAACGATATCCACCTGGCGCATGCTGACCGCCGCCGACAGCGGCGTGGCACCGCTGGCCGCCGCGTGCTGCGGATCAGCGCCACGCGCCAGCAGCAGGTCGGTCACCGCCAGATGGCCGCCACCGGCGGCGCGCAGCAGCGCGGTGCAGCCCTGTGCATCGACCGCATCAACGGCAAAGCCCAGATCGATCAGGCGGCGCACCGCATCGACGTCACCGGCCATTGCGGCGGCCGGCAGATCGGCCTCGCGCAGGGTGCGGCGCGGCAACGGCCACACCCGCCAGTCCAGCCAGTCGGCCAGATCGCGGCGGCCAATCGACAGCGCCACGCCCAGCGGCGTCTGGCCATCGGCGGCGCGGGCTTCCGGCGAGGCGCCGTGCTGCACCAGCAGCTTCAGCGCACCTTCGCGGGCCAGCGCAGTGGCCAGATGCAATGCGGTCATGCCGTGGCTGTCGCGCGCTTCGCGATCCACGCCCGCCTTCAGCAGGGCCTGCTGCAGGCGCAGCCAGCCCAGGCGCACCGCCAGCGAAAGCGGCGGATCACCGGCCGGCGAAGCTGCGAACGGATCGGCGCCACGCTCCAGCAGTTCCAGCGCCAGCTGTTCCAGGCCGCGCGCCGCCTGGTCGTGCTGGGCGCAGGCGGCAAGGAAGCGCGCCAGGCCGCCACGGCCGGCCGGCGACAGGCCACGCTGCAACATCACCTGCAGCGCCGGCACCGCATCGATGCCGCGCGACAGCAGGGCGAACATCGGCGTATCGGAACAGGCGTCGCGCACGTAGGGATCGGCGCCGTGGCCCAGCAGCCAATCAACCGCGCGCGGCTCCAGCGCCAGTTCCGGATCGAGCAGCAGGCCACCCAGTTCTTCCGGCTGGCACAGCTTGGCCAGCGCGGCCATGCCTTCGGTGTTGCCGAAGCCCAGCGCTTCGCGCAGCAGGGTCAGCGGCGGGCGGTCCGGCAGCAGGCCACTGGCACCGGCGGCTTCGCCACGCTCGGCCAGGCCGTCACTGACCGCGGCCGGCAACGGATAGGAGGGATCCAGCAGCGCGACGATCGCCCAGCGGCCGGCTTCGGCAGCGTAGTCCACCGCGCGGCGACCGACCGGATCGGTCGCGTCGGCGGCGATGCCCAGCTCCACCAGGCGCTTGATCAGCAACGGCGAGACATCCTCGGCCATCACCGCCAGCTGCACCGCGTTGCGGCCTTCGCCGTCAACGGCAACCAGGTCCGGCTTGTGCGGCAGCAGGTGTTCGACCACCGCGGCACGCCCGGCACGGGCGGCTTCCAGCCAGGGCGTGCGCCCCAGTGCATCGCGCGCTTCCAGGTTGGCACCGGCGGCCAACAGCACGCCGATGATCTCCACATGCCCGGCCAGCGCCGCCTCGTGCAGCGCGCTGCGGCGCTGGCGGTCGCGGGCGTCGGCACGTGCCTTGTGCTTGAGCAGCAGCTGCACGCCAGCCGGATCGTCGTCTTCGGTGGCAGCGGCGGCCAGCAGCACCGGGGTGCCCTCTGCCGGTTCGCTGCGTGCACCGCGTTCGAGCAGGAAGCGGGCCAGGCGCCAGTTGCCAACCTGGCAGGCCACCGCCAGCGGCGACCAGCCATCGCGGTTCAGCGCGTCGACTTCGGCGGCGGCATCGCGCAGCAGCGCGGCCACACCCGGGTCGGAACTGCGCGCGGCATGGTGCAGCGGCGTATTGCCATCGCTGTCGGTAGCACGCGAGTCGGCACCGTTGGCGAGCAGGGTCATCACCGCTTCGGGGCGGCCATGCCAGCTGTCACGCGTGGCGGCCAGCAACGGCGTCATGCCGCGGTGCGGCGCGTTCACGTCAACGCCGCGGGCGATCAGTTCGCGCAGCAGGCGCAGGTCCGGCAACACCGCGGCCAGCACTGCCAGGCTGCGCTGGTCGCGCCAGTTCGGGTCGGGCAGCGCATACGGATCGGCGCCGGCCTGCAGCAGCTGCAGGCCACGGTCGATGCGGCCATGGCGGGCGGCTTCATACAGTGCCGGGGTCAGCTCCTGCGGTGCCATCGCCTCCAGCGGCGCGGTCTCGGCCGCGGCGGCGAACATCGGTTCGTGTGCGTGGCTGGACGTCGCCAATGGGCTGGAGCGCAACGCCACCAGCGGTGCCGGCTTGACCCGCTGCAGCAGCAGATGCAGCAGCGGTGACAGCAGCACCACCGCCAGCGCGGTGGGCCAGCGTGCGCTTTCCGGCAGCAGGCCCGGCCAGGCGGGCAGCACCACCAGCGCGGCAAGCGCGATCACCAGCGCGGCCACGCCAAGACCGCGCCAGGCGGTCAGGTCGCGACCGGCCAGCGCCTGCCAATGGTGGGCCAGGCTGCCATCAAGCCGTTCGACATCGTTCCACAACGGCCAGGTGCGCCAGGCCGCGAGCAGGCCGGCACTGACCAGCACGCTCAGGCCCAGCACCGCCGCAAGGCTGCCGCTGTCACGCAGTGCGGCCAGCGGCCAGGCCAGCAGCAGCGCCAGCAACACCGGCGCCGCCGACCACAACGCCAGCAGCGCCGGCAGGTCCTGGCGTGCAACCACCTTCAACGGCAGCAGCGCGCGGCTGCGCCGCCACCACGACACGCCCAGCGCGAACACCGGTTGTGCCAATGCGGCAAGGACGGCACCGGCAACGCCGCCCACGGCAGCGCCCAGCGCCAGCAGGGCGCCGGCAGCGAAGGCGATCGACAGGGCGCGCGGACGGGAGGCGTCAGTCATAGTGGCGCGGCATCAGGCTGGCCACCGACGGCGGCACCTGCAGGTAGAACCCGCGCTCGCTCATTTCACTGCGAACCTTGTCCGGGTCGGCCTGGGCCAGGCGGCGCTGGGCATCCAGAGCCACGTCCAGGACGAAAGTGAGCGCACCCAGCGAGGTGAGCAGCGGCGCAGGCAGCGCGCTGAAATCATCGCGTCGGGGAACGTAGACGTAGGTGTCAGGCTTGAGTTGGCTTTTATAGACGTAGGCGTGCATGTCCGCGGGACGATAACCCGGGAAGAGCCATGATTGTGTCGGAAAGCCGACACCGGGGAAAGCCGTCAGCCGACGATGGCGGCGGGATCAACGGCGTTTCCCCGACGGGGTTCAGCAATGTGGCGGCGGCGTTCAGGCAACGCCACCGCCCTGCGGTCGCTTACTTGACCTTGGCGTAGGTGCCCTTCAGCGCCACGCCGGCGACGAAGGTACCGGCCCAGCACTCGTAGTTGGTGCTGCTCTTGAACTCGTTCTTCTTGTAGTAGCTGACGATGTCCACCACCGCGTTTGCACCGCGCGACCTGGCGCCATCCTGCAGCGCGCGCAGCGCCGACAGCGCGACCCAGCGGCAGGCTTCGGCGTCGCTCTTGTTGGCGGCATTGGTCTTCTTGTTGGTCACGTCTTCGCCCAGGCGCTGCTGCACGCCGACCGGCTGGCCGGCCAGGTAGAAGCGCACGCTGCCGTCAATGCCGGCGTCCCTGGCGGCCTGCGAGCTGACCAGCTCCTGCAGGGACTGCTCGAGGCGGGTATCGCGGGCGGAAGCGGTGGAGGTCAGGGCCAGCAGTGCGGTGGCCGTGGCGATCATCAGGGTGCGGCGCATCGGAACATCTCCTTGTCGAGGGTGCGGGTGGGTTGCGGAAAAAGGCGGGATGGGACGGCGGATCATTCGCTCCAGCGGCGGAACACCAGCGAGGTATTGATGCCGCCGAAGGCGAAGTTGTTGCTCATCACGTACTCGGCCTGCAGTTCGCGGCCCTGCCCGGTGATGAAGTCGAGCTGGCCGCAGCGCGGATCGACCTCGGCCAGGTTCAGGGTCGGCGCGAACCAGCCGGCGCGCATCATTTCGATGCTCAGCCAGGCCTCGAACGCACCACAGGCACCGAGCATGTGGCCGACGTAGCTCTTCAGCGAGCTGATCGGCACGCGGCTTCCGAACACCTGCGCGGTGGCCTGGGTCTCCGCGATGTCGCCGTGATCGGTGGCGGTGCCGTGGGCATTGACGTAGTCGATCTGCGCCGGCTCCAGGCCTGCATCTTCCAGCGCCAGGCGCATGGCGGTGGCCATGGTGTCGGCGCTGGGCTGGGTGACGTGCTGGCCATCGCTGTTGGTGCCATACCCGACCACCTCGGCAAGGATGGTGGCGCCGCGTGCCTGCGCGTGCTCCAGGTCTTCCAGGATCAGCGTGCAGGCACCCTCGCCCAGCACCAGGCCATCACGGCCGGCATCGAACGGGCGCGGCGTGGTCTGCGGCGCGTCGTTGCGCACGCTGGTGGCGAACAGGGTGTCGAACACCGCCGCAGCGGTGGCGTCGAGCTGCTCGGCACCGCCGGCGACCATCACCGTCTGCTTGCCGCTGCGGATCGCTTCATAGGCCGCGCCCACGCCCTGGCTGCCCGAGGTGCAGGCGCTGGAGGTGGTGTAGACGCGCCCGGACAGGCCGAAGAACACGCCGATGTTGACCGGCGCGGTGTGGCTCATCATCTTCAGGTAGGTGGTGGCGCTGATGCCATCGGTGGTGAACTCGTTGAGCATGCGCCCGAACTCACCGGTGGCTTCGTGGCTGCCCGACGAGGAACCGTAGGCCACGCCGGTGCGGCCGCTGCGCAGCACCGGGTGCTCGTGCAGGCCGGCCTCGCGCAGCGCCACTTCGGTGGCGCGCACCGACATGATCGCCACCTTGCCCATCGAGCGGGTGGTCTTGCGGTTGTAGTTCGGCGGCAGCTCGAAGTCCTGCGCCGGCGCGGCCAGCTTGGTGTTCAGGCCGGCGTAGACATCCCATTCGGGCATCGTGCGCACCGCGTTGCGGCAGCTGCGCAGGTGCGCTTCGATGGTCGGCCAGTCATGGCCGAGCGGACTGATCGCGGACGCGCCGGTCACCACTACGCGACGATCGGCGGCCATCAGAGCATGCCTCCGTTCACCGAGATCACCTGGCGGGTGATGTAGCCGGCCGGCTCGGACAGCAGGAACGCCACCGTGGCCGCCACTTCGTCGGGACGGCCGACACGGCCGGCCGGAATCAGCTTGAGCGCGTGTTCAACCACTTCGTCGTTGAGCATTTCGGTCTCGATCAGGCCCGGGGCCACGCAGTTGACGGTGATCTGGCGGCTGGCCAGTTCCAGCGCCAGGGCCTTGGTGGCGCCGATGATGCCGGCCTTGGCGGCACTGTAGTTGACCTGCCCGCGGTTGCCGGCCAGGCCGGACACCGACGACAGGGTGACGATGCGACCCGGTTTGCGCCGCCGCACCATCGGCATGATCAGCGGATGCAATACGTTGTAGAAGCCATCCAGGTTGGTGTGGATGACCTGGTCCCAATCGTCGGCCGACAGTGCCGGGAAGGCGCCATCGCGGGCGATGCCGGCATTGCAGACCACGCCGTAATACGCGCCGTGCGCTTCGACATCGGCCTCCAGCACGGCGCGTGCGGCCTCTCGATCGGCCACGTCGAACATCAGCACGCGGGCCTGCTGGCCCAATGCGTGGATCTCGGCCATCACGGCCTGTGCCTCATCCAGGCGGCTGCGGCAATGCACCACCACGTCGAAGCCATCGCGCGCGATGCGCAGCGCAATGGCCCGGCCGATGCCCCGGCTGGCGCCGGTCACCAGCACACTTCGATTCCCTGTCATGCCTGTCCACTCTCCAGATAGGCCATCGCATCGGACGGTTCGAACACCGACACGTTGGCTGTCGCCCATTCGTCCTCGCCCGCCAGGATGCGGCAGGCGAACATCCCCAATCCATTGTCACCCAACAGCTCGCAGCGCGCCTGTACACGCAGTCGCGAGCCGCTGGGGAAGCTGCTGCGCGCGCTGTTGTAGCGGCGGCTGCCGAGCAGGAAACCGAGCTGCGGCGGCTTGCCGGCCGCACGCGCACGGCAGCCGGCCCAGGCCGCGATGGCCTGCGCCATGTACTCGATGCCCACCCAAGCCGGCACTTCGTGGTTTTCCACGAACAGGCCGGCCTCGGGCACCACCAGTTCGGCCTCGATGGCGTCCTGGTCCCAGTGCGTGATGCGCTCCAGCAGGCACATGTCCTGGCGGTGCGGCACCACCTCTTCAATCGCATACAGCATGTTCATCGGCGCTCCAGCGCCAGCACGGCATTGCTGCCGCCGAAGGCGAACGAATTGCTCAGCACCCGCCGCGGCGGCTGTGCCAGGCACGTGGCGGGTGCGACCAGCGTCAGCGTCGGCAGCGCGGGATCGGCCACGCCGTCCCACCAGTGCGGCGGCAGCTGCTGCTGCGGATTCTCGGCCAGCAGGATCCAGCACAGTGCGGCTTCGATCGCGCCTGACGCGCCCAGCGTATGGCCGGTCAGCGGCTTGGTCGAACTGGCCGGAACGCCGTTGCCCAGCACCTGCGAAACCGCAAGGCTTTCCATCGCATCGTTGTGCCCGGTGGCGGTGCCATGCAGGTTCACGTAGTCCACTTCATCGGTGGCCCAGCCGGCGCGCTGCAGCGCCTGCTGCAGGGCATCGATGGCGCCCAGGCCCTGCGGATCGGGCGCCGACATGTGGTGGGCGTCGGCCGATTCGCCCCACCCGGCCAGGCACACCGGACCCGGCTCGCGGGTGAGCAGGAACAGTGCCGCGCCTTCGCCGATGTTGATGCCGGCGCGGTGCTGCGAGAACGGGTTGCAACGCGACGCCGACACCGATTCCAGCGCGCTGAAGCCAGCCACGGTGAAGCGGCACAGCGAGTCGGCACCGCCGGCGATGACCGCATCGACGATGCCGGCGCGCAGCATGCGCGCGGCCGACATCAGCGCCTTGGCGCTGGACGAGCAGGCAGTGGACAGGGTCCAGGCCGGCCCCTGCGCGCCACTGCGCTGGCGCACGAACTGCGCGGCGGTGCCCATTTCCTGCTGGGCGTAGTCGAACCCCGGCGGCCACTGGCCCTGTTCGGCGTGGGTGCGCAGCGCCTGCTCGGATTCACCGATGCCCGAAGTGCTGGTGCCCAGCACCACCGCCACGCGCTCGGCACCGTGGCGGGCGATGGCGGCGCTTACCGCCGGCGCGATCTGCACCAGGGCCACCTCCAGCAGCGCGTTGTTGCGCCCGCGCAGGGCGGCCGGCAGGTCCTCCAGCGCCGGCAGCGGCGTGCGCACTTCGCCCAGCGCCAGGGTGCGCCCCGGCAGCAGGTGGTCGTTGTCGCTGAGCCCGCCCGGCACGTCGGCGAACATCGCCGACGCCACCGCGGCGCGGCCCTCGCCGAGCGCGCAGACCACGCCCAGGTCGTTCAGGTAGATCGGTGCACTCATCGGTCCTGCCCGGCCATGTCGATCGATTCGATGCGCAGTGCATAGCCTTCGGCGCGGTTCTCCAGCTGCACGCTGCCATCGTCCAGCCGTTGCAGCTGCAGCCACACCACGCCATCGCGCGACAGGCTGCGCTGCTGGCCGTCGTCGCTGACCTGCCAGCCGGCCGGTAGCGCGGCAGCGATGGCGGCGGTCGGCCACAGCGCGAACTGCAGGTCATCGAGCACACGCTCGGCACGCACCTGCGGCGGCAACCACGGCGCACGCTGCTGGGTCAGCTGTCGGCCGTCCCATTGCAGGCGCACGCCGGTCTGGCCCATCGCCTGCACCGCCAGCTGTACCTGCTGGGTGTCGGCTTCCAGCAGCGCATCGAGGTCGCGCTCGTGGCTGCCGAAGCGGAAGTGCAGCTGCTGCTGCAGCGCCAGCGGCGCCGGCAGGCTGGTCGGCGACAGGCGCAGCGGCGGCAGCTCCACCTGTGGCTTGGGCATGCGCCCGGCACAGGCGGCCAGCAGCAGGCACAGCAGCAGGGCCGCAGTACGGAAGATCAGGCGCTGCACAGTTCCTCCAGCACGCGCATGCGGCGGCCACTCTCGTCGGCCACATACGGGTTGTTGGTGTCCCAGGCGTATCCGGCCAGGATGGAACTGATCATGTTGCGTACTTCCGGCTGCTGCTGCGGGTGGTAGATGATCTTCTGGAAGCCGCCCTGGTACCAGCTTTCCACGAAGCGACGGAAGGTCTTCACGCCCGCGCGCAGCGGCCTGGAGAACTCCGCCTCCCAGTCCACGGTTTCACCGGCATAGCGGCGCTTGAGGCACTCGCTGGCCAGCTGCGCGGACTTGAAGGCAATGGTCACGCCGGACGAGAACACCGGGTCGAGGAACTCGCCGGCGTTGCCCAGCAGCGCATAGCCCGGGCCCCACAGCGAGCTGACATTGGC
This sequence comes from Stenotrophomonas sp. SMYL89, assembly GCF_036319985.1. Lineage (NCBI taxonomy): Bacteria > Pseudomonadati > Pseudomonadota > Gammaproteobacteria > Lysobacterales > Lysobacteraceae > Stenotrophomonas > Stenotrophomonas sp. SMYL89. Next base: position 244,959 of record NZ_JAWIRW010000003.1, read on the forward strand.
CGAGTAGCCGGTGATGCGGCGCACCGGCAGCACCGCCCATTCGGCATTGGCCAGCAGCCCGGTCAGGTTGGGGTCCTCGCCGACGATGGCCTGCAGCTTCTGCAGGTCGTCGCCTTGGTAGCGCTCGAAGAACGACGGCTCGGCGACCACGCCCAGCGAGCAGCAGCCGTTGGAGAACGGAATCGTCCAGTACCAGACGTCGATGTGCTCGGGGTGGGTGGTGATCAGGATCTTGTTGCGGTCGAAGTCCGCTTCGGCCGGGATGTTGTCGCGCACGTGGCAGAAGATCGCGCCGCGCACCGGGAAGTTGGACGGCGACTCCAGCTGCAGCAGGCGCGGCAGCAGGCGCGCAAAGCCGGAGGCATCGAGGATGAAGTCGGCTTCGATGCGGTATTCGCTGCCATCCGGGCGGCGCACGTTCACCGCCGGCTGTTCACCGGGTTCGACCGACAGCACTTCATCACCGAAGCGCAGCGTGGTTCCCATGCGCTCGGCGCCGCGTGCCAGCACGTTGTCGAAGTCGGCGCGCTGCACCTGGTAGGTGGTGCCCCAGCCCGGCGAGAACTTCTTCCGGAAATCGAAGGCGGTACGTGCTTCACCGTGCACGAAAGCCGCGCCGTTCTTGTACTGGAAACCGGCCTCGACCACGTCCTGCAGCAGCCCGGCCGCTTCGATGTACTCCATGCTCTGCGGCAGCAGGCTTTCGCCGATGGAGAAGCGCGGGAACTGCTGGCGCTCCAGCATCAGCACCTGGCGGCCCTGCTGGCGCAGCATCGCCGCGGCGACGGAGCCGGCCGGGCCCGCGCCGATGATCAGGATTTCAGTGCGTTCGACAGCATCCACAGCAGTACTCATCGGGGCGTCCTTGTTGCTCGATCAGAGGGAAAGAAGAAAAGCGGAAGGCGGGCTCAGGCTGGCGGCAGATCGTGCGGCGGCGGCCGGAACAGCGGCGAGATCAGCCAGACCAGACCGATGCCGAACAGCAGGGTCAGGCCGAACGCGCGCAGCGCCGGGGTCTGCGACAGGCCCAGCAGGCCGAACGACAGCCAGGTGCTGGCCGCGCCCACGCACACCGCCAGCCATGCACTGGCATCGCCACGGTGCTCGATCAGGAAGATGCCGTAGTCGATGCCCATGCCCAGCAGCAGCATCAGCGCCAGTACGTTGAACAGCTGCAGCGGCTGGCCGAACAGGCCCAGCAGCCCAAGGGTCAGCGCGCCGGCAATCAGGGTCGGGGCAAACACGCGCCAGGCCTGGCGGCGGTAGCGCAGCCACAGCGCACCGAACACCAGTGCAATGCCGACCAGCAGCAGCCCGCCCATCAGCTTGCGGTAGTGGCCCAGCAGCTTGGAGAAATCAGAGGTGCGGTCTACCCAGCGCACGCCGGGCAGGCCTTCGGCGGCACCTTCCAGCGTGGCCAGGGCATCGGCGCGCGACAGGTCATCAACCATCACCACGCTGATCATCTGCCCACCGACCTCACCCACCCACAGGTGGCGGAACGGCTGCGACGCCGGCGAGGCAAGGAAGGCCTCGGCAGTAAGCGGCGCAGCCGCGAACTGCGGTCGCTGCAGCGGCTCGCCCACCGCCTCGGACACGGCATCCAGCACGCCCGGTTCCACCTTCGCGGTCAGCGCCGCATCGGCCTGCTGGCGCGCGGGCGACGGCAACCAGTCGCTGATCGCGCGGTAGCCGCCGATGCGTTTGTCGTCAGCCAGTGCACGCAGGCGTTCGGTCAATGCCTCTTCGCGCTGCAGCAGCTGCGCCGCATCGGCGCCCTGCACCAGGTAGAACTGCGCCGGGCTGGGCATGCCCAGCAGCTGGCTCAGGCGGATCTGCTGGGCCATCAGCGCCGGCGGCGACGACTGCAGGCTGCGCAGGTCGTCGTTGCTCTGCAGGCGCGCGATGCCCACTGCGGACAGCGCCAGCGCAGCCACCACGAAGATCGCCACCGGACGGCGGCCGTGCAGGCGCGGGAATCGCTCCAGCGTATTGCCCAGCCACTGCGAGAAACGGGTCTGGCGGATCTCGCCGCCATCCAGCCACGGGAACCAGAAGATCACCGTGAGAAAGGCGGCGGCCAGGCCGACCACCGAGAACAGCGCCATCTGGCGCAGGCCCGGGAACGGCGCCAGGCCCAGCGCCAGATAGGCCAGCGCGCTGGTCAGCAGGGCCAGCCACAGGCCCGGCAACAGGTGCCGCAGCAGTTTCCAGCGGCGATCGGCCGGCTCGGCCTGGCGCGAGGCGAACCAGTGGATGCCGTAGTCCTCGGCCACGCCCACCAGCGACGCGCCGAACACCAGGGTCAGCACGTGCACCTTGCCGAACACCAGCACGGTGACCGCCAGCGCCACGCCGCAGCCGATCAGCAGCGAGGCGGCCACCAGCAGGATCGGGCGCAGCGAACGGAACGCCAGCCACACCAGCAGCAGCACCGCGGCCAGCGAGCCCCAGCCGATGGTGTTGATCTCCCGGTTGGCCTGTACGGCAGCGGCTTCGGCGTGCAACGGCACGCCGGCATGCAGGATTTCCAGCTCCGGCGCGACCGCCTTGGCCGCCTTCCCGGCACGTTCCAGCAGGCCATCAAGATGGCGCTCGCCATCAAGCTGGAACGCCGAACCCGGCGTATCGAACTGCAGCGCCGCCCAATGCTTGCCCTCGGCCTCGAGCAGGCCGTCATCGCCCAGGCGCAGGCCCGACCCCTGCGCCTGCTGCTGCCACCACTGCGGCCACAGCGACAGCGGGTCCTGCCGCCAGTCGGTCAGGCGCGGCGCGCCCATCGGGCCGTACAGCGCAGCCAGTGCCTGCTCGGCCAGTGCCCCGGTTTCGCTGTTCTGCAGCTGGTTGCGCTGGCTGGGAGTCAGCAGGCGATCGCGGTACGGCGCGTAGAACGCGCGCGCCTCATCGAACCAGCCCTCGATGGACCCGCTGGGCACCAGCAACGCGCTGTCGGCATCGGCAGCCATCGCCGCGGCGAACGCCGCCTGCGCGCGCTTGGCGGCGGTGCCATCCTGGCTGCCGAGCAGCACCACCACCTGCCGCGAACTGCCATCGGCGATGCGCCGGGTGACATCGCTCAACAGGTGGTCATGCGCATCCTGCGGCAGCAGCGCGAGGATGTCGGTGTCGATCCGCGACTGCTGGCTCCACAGGTGCCACTGCTGCGCGCCCAGCGCCAGCAGCAGCACCAGCCAGGCGATGCCCAGCCAGTGCCACCAGCGCCGCAACCGGTCCGGCGCGTTCAACGCCACGGCGTCACTCAAAGCGGCGTGCCTCATCGGGGTTCAACGTGGCCGGGGCCTCGCTCAACGCGCTGAACTGGATCTGCGTGCGGTCCTTGTTGGCCTCGACGATCTCCACCTGGCGCACATAGCGGTCACCCTGCAAGGTCAGCGATTCGAAGGCCTTGGCCAGCATTGCCGACTTCGGTGTCAGGCGCAGGCGCCAGCCCTGCCCTTCGCGGCTGGCAGCAACATTGAACTGGCTGGACAGCGCCTGCACGTCGCCGCTCATCAGCGCGAACATGATCGCGTTGACCGAGCGCATCGCCGGCTGCTGCCGCGCGTCGAGCTCGACGCGGGTGCTGCCATCGCGCTGGCGGCTGAGGATGCGGTCGGCAGTGACCACCACTTCAGAAGGGAAGGGCTTGAGCGTGGTCCAGATCACGCCGTGCTGGCGCGCGACCACGAACCGGCCCTGCGAGTGCAGTGGGTTCTTGAAGCCGCTGACCTGTTTTCCCTGGCTGAACTGGCCACGCAGCACGTCGGGCCGCGCCACTGCCTGGGTGATCGCATCGACGGCGGGGTCGGCCGCCTGTACACGCGGTACGGCCACCAGCAGCAGCGCGCACAGCAGCACGCTCGAAACACGGGCAAGCATCGTCACGGCGCAGGCACTCCCAGGCGTTCCCACAGTACCGGCGGGCACTGGTACAGCATTTCCTTGCTGGCCGCGTCCACCGCGACCTGGATGGTCATCGCGCGGGTCAGCACCTGGCCGCTTTCCGCATCGAGGATCTCGTACTCGATCTTCAGCCGGTTCTCCCATTCCACGATGCGCGCGACCACGCGCAGCGCCTGGTTGAACAGCAGCGGGCGCACGTACTTCACCCGTGCATCGACCACCGGCCACAGGTAGCCCGATTCGAGCATCTGCGGGTAGTCGTAGTCGTAGCGGCCGAGCAGCGCGCAGCGCGCGATCTCGAAGTACTTGAAGTAGTTGCCATGCCAGACCACGTTCATCGGATCGCAGTCATGGAAAGCGGGGGTCAGGGTGATTTCCCCGACCATTTCCGAGTGTTCATTCACCGGCATACAGTTCCCAGCGTTGCGCGCGGATCTCCACCAGCAGTTCCCGCAGTTCGCGATCCAGCGCGCGGTCTTCTTCGACCAGGGCGATGCGCTGCCCCAGGTCGGCGTACATGTCGGCCAGACTGCCATGCAGCTGCGCATTCAGGCCAACCCGCTCGCGCAGGGCCAGGCCCTGGCGCGCGGCAATCAGCATCGCGGCCACCACCTGCTCGGTCAGTTCGATCACACGCAGGCAGTCGCGCGCGGCGATGGTGCCCATGCTGACCTTGTCCTGGTTGTGGCATTCGGTCGAACGCGAGAACACGGAGGCCGGCATGGTCTGCTTCAGCGCTTCGGCGGTCCACGCCGACACGCTGATCTGCAGTGCCTTCAGGCCATGGTTGATGGCCGCGCGCGGGCCGGTGGCCGCCGACAGGTTGGCAGGCAGCCCATGGTTGTAGCGGGCATCGACCACCAGTGCCAGCTGCCGGTCGAGCAGATCGGCAACATTGGCCACGGTGTTCTTCAGGGTGTCCATCGCCAGCGCGATGTGGCCGCCGTAGAAGTGGCCACCGTGCAGGATGCGCTCGCCGTCGGCGTCGATCAGCGGATTGTCGTTTGCGCTGTTCAGCTCGGTCTCGATCAGCTGGCGCAGGAACGGCAGGCTGTCCTCCAGCACGCCGATCACGTGCGGTGCGCAGCGCAGCGAGTAACGGTCCTGCAGGCGCTGTTCATTGCGCGGCGGACGCTCGCTGTGCAGGTCGCTGCGCAGGCGCGCGGCGATGCGGCCCTGGCCCGGGTGCGGCTTGGCCGCGAACAGGGTCTGGTCGAAGTGGTGCGCGTTGCCGTCGCTGGCCAGTACGTTGAACGCGGTCAGGCGCGTAGCCATGCGGGCCAGGTAATCGGCACGCTGCCAGGCCAGGCAGGCCAGGCCGGTCATCACCGCGGTGCCGTTCATGATCGCCAGGCCTTCCTTCGGCCGCAGCTTCAGCGGGGTCATGCCGATCTTCGCCAGCACCGGGCCGGCCGGCTGCACCTGGCCTTCGAACAGTACCTCGCGCTCACCGCACAGCACCGCCGCCACGTACGACAGCGGGGTCAGGTCACCACTGGCACCCACCGAGCCTTCGGCCGGAATCATCGGCAGCACGTCGTGCTGCAGCAGCGTGGCCAGGCCTTCCAGCAGCGGCACGCTGACGCCGGACATGCCGCGCACCAGCGAGGCCAGGCGCGCCGCCAGCACCGCGCGGGTTTCAACCGGGTCCAGGTAACGGCCCAGGCCGCAGCCGTGATAGGTGTACAGATGGTGCGGCAGCTCAGCCACCAGTGCCGGCGGGATGTTCACCGTGCACGAATCGCCATAGCCGGTGGTCACGCCGTAGATCACGCCATCCTCGCGCAGCAGGCGGTCGAGGAAATCGGCGCCGCGCTGGATGTGCGCGCGGAACGCCGGCGCGTCGCTCAGTGCGGCCTCGCACTGGCGCTGGGCCAGGGCCACCACGTCTTCGATGGTCAACGGTGCATCGCCAAAGCGGCACACGGGTACGGCGTCAGTCGTCATGCGGAGCCTGATCCCAGAAGGGGAAGAAATTGAACCAGTCCAACGGGGACTGGATGACCTGGAGTTCCAGCCAACGCGCGAAGCGCTGTGCCTGTTCGGCCAGTGCCGCGTCGCGCGAGCCACGGGGCAGCACGATGCGTTCGGCGAACTGTTCGAATGCCACGCGATAGCCTTCACCCTGGTGCAGGCAGGCCATGGTGTAGACCGGGCAGCCCAGCGCTGCGGCCAGCACATAGGCACCGATCGGGAACGGGGCGCGATGGCCGAGAAAATCGGCGGTGACGCTGCGGCCGCCCTGCACAGGCGTGCGGTCGCCAACAATGGCGACGAAGCCACCGGCCGCCACCCGCTCGGCCAGCATCATCGCGGTGGCCGGTCCCATTTCGGTCACCTGCACCAGTTCTACCGCCGCCAGCGGGTCGAGCCGCTGCAGCAGGCGGTTGAAGCGCTGCGCATGTGCGGTATGCACCAGCACGGTGATGCGGAAACCCGGCACCTGCTCGGCCAGCACCTGGCACAGTTCCAGGCAGCCGATGTGTGCGGTCAGGATCAGCCCGCCTTCACGGCGCGCGATCTTCTGCAGCACCAGGTCGCGATGCAGGTGGATGCGTTCGGCCGGATAGCGCCCGCCCAGTCCGAGGATCTTGTCCAGCATCGTGTCGGCGAAGGCGAAGAAGTGGCGCAGGCTGTCGCGCCGGGTCGGCGCGCGGCCCAGCACACCGCTGTGTGCCTGCAGGCGCTGCAGGTACTGCATCGAGGCCTGGCGGCCAACACGGTTGCCCAGCCAATGGCAGGCCACCACCGGCCACACGCACAGGCGGAACGGCCAGCGCCCGAACCAGCGGTGCACCCAGCACAGGAGCAGCACGCCGGCCACCGACGTCGATTCGCCGATGTCGGCCCAGTGCGGGGCGCCCTGCGCGGCCGCCATCTCAGCACTGCCCCCGCAGGCGGCGCCACAGCAGGCGCGGTGCGCGCCAGAGCATGCCGAAGAACAGGCGGGTGTGCATGCGGCTGATACGCACGTTGTCGCGCCACACATCGAAGTGCGATACGCCATCGGCGGGATAGGTCACACGCGTGGCCAGGTGTTCGACCGGCACCTGCCGCCAGTACAGGCGAACCATCACTTCAGTATCGAAATCCATGCGTCGGCCGATGGTCTCTTCATCGACCAGGCGCAGCACCGGCGGCAGTGGATACACGCGGAAGCCGCACATGGTGTCGCGCAGGTGCAGCGACAGCGTGTTGATCCAGACCCAGACGTGGGTCGCATAGCGGCCATACAGGCGCGCCTTGGGAACACTGGCGTCGTAGGCCGGAATGCCGCAGATCACCGCACCCGGGTGCGCACGCGCCGCCTTGATGAAGCGCGGCAGGTCGGCGGTATCGTGCTGGCCGTCGGCGTCGATCTGCAGCACGTGGCTGTGGCCACGCGCGGCGGCTTCGGCAAAACCGGCCAGCATCGCACCACCCTTGCCCTGGTTGATGTCCAGGCGCAGCAGGTCGACGCCATGGCGCTGCGCCAGCGAGCGCAGCACCGCCGCGCACGCCTCATGCGAGCCATCGTCGACCAGCAGGCACGGAAGGCCGGCGGCCTGCACACCGTCGACCACCGCCGCGATGGCGTGCTCGTGGTCGTAGACGGGGATCACCACCAGTGGCGCGAACGCGGCACCGGCAACGGCCGGATCAGTCCGCATCGGCGAAGACCACCTTGCCGCTGGCGTGCACACCGTGGCTGGAGGTGTAGCGGAAGGCCAGCACATTGCGTGTGGCATCCCAGTCCAGCTGCAGGGTCAGCTCATCACCCGGGCGTGCCACGTGCTGGAACTTCACCGCATCCATGCGCAGGAATCCGGCCGGCATGCTGAACACCTGGCGGCCAAAACGCACGGCCCAGTCCAGCTGCGCCACGCCGGGCAGGATCGCCGCCTGCGGGAAGTGGCCCTGGAACGGCCGCAGCGCCGGGTCGAGGGTCATGCGCAGGGTGGCGCTGGCGGCATCGCGGCGGTCCCAGACCGGCACCGGCATCAGCGGCTGGAACAGCGCCGCCAGTGCCGCCTGGGTGACCTTGCCCTGTGCGTTGATTGGCAGCGCCTGCACCAAGCGCCAGCGGCGCGGCCGGGTGACCGCGTCATGTGCCTGTGCCAGGCGCGCGCCAAGGCGCTGGCCCAGCGCACGGCGCGCGACGTCACCGCCTTCCAGCAGCGCCGGATCGGCCGGTACCACCACGGCTGCCAGCTGCTCACGCTGTCCTGGCAGGACCAGCACGCGCACGTCGTCCACTTCGGCGTCTTCGCGCAGCGCGCGTTCGAGCGCATCCAGCGAAACGCGGCGCTCTTCGATCTTGACGATACGGTCGGCACGGCCCAGCAGGCGGAAGCGGCCATCGGTCAAGGCTTCCACGCGGTCCTGGGTGCGCCACCAGTCGAGGGTTTCCAGATGCGCCGAGGCGACGGCCAGGCAGCCATCCTCGATGCGCCACCGCACACCCGGCAGCGGCTGCCACGGCGGCAGGTCGGTGTCCCAGCGGCGCCAGGCGATACCACCGGTCTCGCTGCTGCCGTAAACCTCGGTCGGTGCCACGCCCAGCCACTGCCGTACCTGGCGTGCAGCTTCTTCCGGCAGTGGGCCACCGGAGGAGAACACCGCGCGCAGGCGGCCGTGCAGGCTGGCCCAGTCGAGCTGCTCAGGCAGGCGCTTGAGGTGGGCTGGCGTCGCCACCAGCACCGTGTCGGTACCAGCCAGCGCGCCTACCAGGTCTTCGTGGAAGAACCGGCGCGGATGGATCAGGCGGCCGGCGGCCAGCGGCCACAGCACGCGGAACAGCAGGCCGTAGATGTGCTGGTGGGACACCGTGCCATGCACCTGCACGCCTTCCAGCTGCGCGCCGAACGCAGCCTGCAGCGCATCCACTTCGCGCGCCAGCTGGTCCATGCGCTTGTTGATCGCACTGGGCTGGCCGGTGCTGCCGGAGGTGAACACGCACAGCTCGCAGGCGCGCTCGTCCAGCACCTGCAGTTCGCCGTCCACGCCAACGGCGGGGGCAACCAGCGGTCGGTAGTCGGCGGAAACATCACCGGCGAAACCGCTCACCTGTGGCTGCAGCGCCTGCAGCGTGGCCGGCAGGTTGTCGGCGGCCAGGAACACCCGCTTGCCGGCATGCCAGGCACCGAACAGCGCCGCCGCGAAGGCCACCGCGTCATCGAAGTACAGCGCCCAGTCGCGACCATCGGCGGCGGCAAAGGCCGCGCGCCAGGCCAGCACCCGCTGGCGGAAGTGGGGGTGATCGATCACCTCGCCTTCGCAGAGGCCGATGCGGCGCTGCGGCTGCGGGTCCACCAGCAGCCGGTCCAGGGCGATCCACTCAGCCATGCGCGTGCGCCGCCTTGACCCGCCGCCGCACCAGCCACTCACCTGCAAACAACACGCCCATCATCACGTACGCCAACAATCCGTTGTAGAGCATCCAGACCCGGTCCGACGCGTAAAGCGCGGTCAGCAGGGCCAGGCTGCCGTTGAGAACGAAGAAGCCACACCACACCTGGGTAACGCGGCGGGTATAGGCCACCGCGAACGCCGGCAGGTCCGGCTCCTGCAACCGCGCCAGGCGTTCCACCAGCGGCGGGCCGAAGCGCAGGCTGGTGCCGAACACCGCCAGCATCACCACGTTCACCAACGCCGGGTACAGCTTCAGCGGCAGGGCCTGGTTGAGCACGGTGGCCAGCACGGCCAGCAGGCCGGTACCCGCGGCAGCGGCCCACCACAGCGGCTGGCGCGTACTCAGCGCACGCAGCAGGGCCAGGGTGAACAGCAGCAGCGACAGCCAGCGTGGCTCGAAACGGCCCATCGCCAGGTACACCAGCACCGGGTAGGCCAGCGAAATCGCAGCCACCACGAACGTGCGTGCGCGTGCCATGGCGGAGCCGCCGGCGCTGCGGTCAGGCGGCTGCCTGGTCCGGCAGCAGCCCGTGCACGACATCGACGATGTCCTGTACGGTGCGCACGGCCTTGAACGCTTCCGGCTGCAGGTTGCGGCCAAGCAGCGGCTTGAGCTGCACGATCAGGTCGACCGCATCGATGCTGTCGATATCCAGGTCGTCGTACAGGCGGGCCTCGGGGGTGATCCGGGCGGTTTCGATCTCGAAGCTGTCGGTCAGGATGCTGACGATGCGTTCGAACAGTTCATTCTTGGTCATGGCAATTCCTGGCGCCGTTACGACTGGCGGGCGGCGACGAACTCGCCGAGCGCGCGCACGCTGGAGAAATGGCGACGGGTTTCTTCCGAGTCGGCCGAGAGGCTGACACCGTACTTCTTCTGCAGCGCCAGGCCCAGCTCCAGCGCGTCGATCGAATCCAGGCCAAGGCCTTCGACGAACAACGGCGCGGTCGGATCGATGTCCTCCGGCGTGATGTCCTCCAGCGAAAGGGAGGAAATGATCAATTCCTTGATCTCGTGCTCAAGTGCTTGCACGGGGCGGCTCTCCAGACAGGTCGAAATAACGAGAAAGGTGCTCGGTAACGCGGCGTGCCGCCAAGGCATCCCCCCTTGGCGAGTCGTCTTCGGCCAGGAAAGGCGCGATCGGGATATCTTCGCCGATCTGCAGCCGAACGTGAAAGCGACGTGAGGGGACACGATACCACTTCTGCCCCTTGGTCAGGGTCGGGGGGGTACAGGTGATCCGCACCGGGGTGATGTCCAGCCGGCCACGCACGGCGATGTTGGCCGCGCCGCGCTGCAGCCGCGGCGGCTGCCCGGGCACGCTGCGGGTGCCTTCCGGGAAGATGACCAGGGTGCCGCCGGCCTGCACCGCCGCTACGCAATCGTCCACCAGGCCAGCGCCGTCATCGTTGGAGATGTAGCCGGCCGCGCGCACCGGACCACGCATGAACGGGTTGCAGGCCACGGCCCGCTTGACCACGCAATCGGCGTTGGGCAGCAACGAAATCAGGCAGACCACGTCGATCAGGGTCGGGTGATTGGCCAGGACCAGCAAACCGTCGCGCTGCAGGCGTTCCCGGCCTTCGATCTGCAGGGTCATCACCCCCAGCCGGCACATCAGCCGGACATGGCTGGCAAAGGCGGCCTGGACCACGCGCCGGGCGCGCCGGCGACGGGCCACCGGGTCCCGCATCAGCAGCAGCACCGGCATCACCAGGACGCCGAGCAGCAGCCCGCCGAGGCCAAACGCAGCAAAGCTCAGGCCGGTGCCGAACACCCGCCAGGCGTGATCGAGGCGGCGCAGCAGCTCACTCACGGCGGCCCCAGCGCCAGCGCTGGCCGTGGGCCACGTGCTCCAGCGCCGACGCGCCGGACAACAGGAAGCGGTGCAGGTCCAGCGCATGCGGCAGCAAGCCCGGCGCAGAAGTGGCCTGTTCTTCGGCCGGCTGCCACTGCAGAGAAAGCGTCGGGTGGCCCGCGGCGGGCGCGGTCAACCGCCAGCACCACGCAAAGAACGGGTCGGGTTCGTCGGCGAACGTCGCGTAAATTTCAGGAAGCGGAGATTCGTAGACCACCACCCGCACCTCGCGGGCGCCATCAGCCAGCAGGCCAACGGCCTCCAGGCACGCGGCCTCGACCGTGGCCTGGCCGGCAGCCAATGCCAGGTAGTTGCCGCGATGGCCGCGGGCGATGGAATACAGCGCGGCGATCGCGTTGTGCACCGACAGGCCGAATCCAGTGGGCGACAACGGCTGGTCGCCGACCAGCGCACCCAACAGGTCCATCGAACGTGCGACGTCGCCATGGCGGCTGGCGAACACCAGCGGCACGTCGCTGTCGGCCCCCTGCCCATCCTCGCACCAGCACGCGGCCTGGATCGCCATGCGGCCCAACCGCTCGATACGACGGCGTTGCATTGCCGGAACCTCCGCCAATGCCGGCGTATCCCCGCCATGCGGCAGGTACGGCGCATCGGCCCAGCCCAGCCACTGGCTACGCTCGCTCAGGCCGGGCGCCCACGCGGCCCAGTCGACGATGGAGAATTCAATCATTTAGCGTTGGTGCTTCAACGGGAGAACGATAGGCACGAGCCATTACGGCGACGCGCGGCGGCCCCCATTCCTGCAGCCGTGCGTCCGTCCAGGACGTCGCCGGCTGCCCCCCTGGCCGCCGGAAAGGAGCGCACGCTAGCACGTCCCGCGCAGGGTGTGCAGGTTTCACATTCCCCAACGCGGGGCCGGGCAACAGCCGGCCCCGCCTTCAATCGATCAGTGGTAACCGGTATCGGCGTGCACCTTGCCGCGGAATACCCGGTAGGACCATGCCGTATAGCCGAGGATGACCGGCAGCAGAACGACCAGCCCGACCAGGGTGAAGCCCAGCGAGGAGGCCGGCGCGGCCGCCTGCCACAGCGTCATCGACGGCGGCAGCAGGTACGGCCACATGCCCAGCACCAAGCCGAGGAAGCCGAGCACGAACAGCGCCAGGCTGAGCAGGAACGGCGGCAGGTCACGGCGTGGATGGGTGGCGCTGCGCCACAGCGCGGCCGCCACTGCCAGGGTCAGCAGCGGTACCGGCGACAGCCACCAGAAGTTGCCGTCGCTGAACCAACGCGCCATCAACCGCGAGTCGAGGAACGGCAGCCAGCTGCTGACCAGGCCCATCGCCGCGATCACCGCCACCACCAGCGGCCGGGTCATCTGTCGCGCCAGCGCCTGCACGCGCCCTCCGGTCTTCAGGATCAGCCAGGTGCTGCCCAGCAACGCGTAGCCGGCCACCAGCGCGGCGCCGGTAAGCATCGCGAACGGACTGAACCAGGCGAACGGTCCGCCCTGATAGACACCGTCCACCAGCGGGATGCCCTGCACCAGGGTGCCGAGGATCACGCCCTGGGCGAAGGTCGCCAGCAGTGAGCCAAGGCCGAACGCCACGCTCCACAGCCGGCGTGATCGATGCGCCTTGAAGCGGAACTCGAAGGCGACGCCGCGGAACACCAGCGCCACCACCAGCAGCAGCACCGGCAGGTACAACGCCGACAGCAGCACCGCATACGCCTTCGGGAAGGCCGCCAGCAGCCCGGCACCGCCCAGCACCAGCCAGGTCTCGTTGCCGTCCCAGATCGGCGCGGCGGTGTTCATCATCAGGTCCAGCTGTTCCTCGTCCTCGGCGAACGGAGCGAGGATGCCGATGCCGAGCACGAAGCCGTCCAGCACCACGTACATCAGTACGCCGAAACCGATCACCGCGAACCATGCCACCGGCAGCCAGGTCATCAGGTCCATGTCAGCGCTCCTCCAGCGGTTCGTCGGCCGCCGACAACGGGCGCGCCGGGGTATGGCTGCCGTGGTCCAGCGATGGTCCTTCGGCATGCGGCTGCGGTCCATGACGCAGGATCTTCACCAGGTACCAGATGCCCCAGCCGAACACGAACGCGTAGCCGACCACGTAAACGCCCAGCGACAGCGCGGTCATCCATGCACTCTGCGGGCCGACCGCATCAGCGGTGCGCAGCACGCCATACACCACCCACGGCTGGCGGCCCATCTCGGTGACGAACCAACCCGACAGCAGCGCGATGAAGCCGCTGGGCAGCATCCAGTTCCAGCCGCGCAGCAGCCATGGCGAATCCAGCAGCTTCCTCCGCCACAACTGGAAGGCCGACACCCAGGCCAGCAGCAGCATCAGCGTGCCCAGCCCAACCATGATGCGGAAGGCGAAGAACACCGGCGTCACCGGCGGCCGTTCACTGGCCGGTACCGAGGTCAGCGGATCGAAGGTGCCGTCCAGGCTGTGGGTGAGGATCACGCTGCCCAGCTTCGGGATGGCCACCTCGAAATCGTTGCGCTCTTCCTTTTCGTTGGGCAGCGCGAACACCACCAGGGGTACGCCCTCGCCCTCCTTCGTTTCATGCCAGTGCGCTTCCATCGCCGCGATCTTCATCGGCTGGTGCTTGAGCGTGTTCAGGCCATGCATGTCGCCGACGAAGATCTGCACCGGCACGGTCAGCGCCGCGAACGCCACCGCCGCGATCAGCATGCGTCGGCCCGCTTCCACATGCGTTCCCCTGCGCAGGTACCACGCACCCACGCCACCGATCACGAAACAGGTGGTGATGAACGAGCCCAGCGCCATGTGCGCCAGCCGGTACGGGAACGAGGGGTTGAACACCACCTGCCACCAGTCCACAGGATGCACGATGCCGTTGACCATCTCGTAGCCGGCCGGCGTATGCAGCCAGCTGTTGGACGACAGGATCCAGAACGTGGAGAACAGCGTGCCCAGCGCTACCATGCAGGTGGACAGGAAATGCAGGCGCGGCGAGACCCGGCCCCAACCGAACATCATCACGCCAAGGAAGCTGGCTTCCAGGAAGAACGCGGTCAGCACTTCGTAGGTCAGCAGCGGGCCGATGACCGTGCCGGCCACCTCGCTCAGCCGCGGCCAGTTGGTGCCGAACTGGAAGGCCATGACGATGCCGCTGACCACGCCCATGCCGAACGACACTGCGAAGATCTTCTGCCAGAAGAAATACAGCTCGCGCCACACCGGCAACTTCGTGCGCAGCCAGCGCCACTCGATGAAGGCCAACCAGCTGGCCGTACCGATGGTGAAGGCGGGGAACAGCACGTGGAAACTGATGACGAATCCGAACTGGATCCGGGACAACAACAACGCGTCCAAGGGACGCCTCCTGCCTGCGACCGGTGGGATACCGGACCACTTTAGGAGGATTTCGTCAAGGTGGGATGCGACCGGGTGACGCGCTGCTTCACTTTGTCGCAGGGCGGCGTGAAGGCCGCCGGACACGGCCCAGCGCTACCGATTGTCCGCTCCGGTAGCTGCCAACCTTGGTTGGCACACGCACCCAGGCACCGACTACGGTCGGCATCCAACCACCGCGATTGGAGCGACCCATCGCCCGGCAGGCGCCTCAGTGCCAGAAATACCAGGCCGCTGCAGCCAGCAGTGCGCCAAACAACAGCACCTGCACCACCACATAGCCCACACCGCTGTCGCGCGACTCGGCGGCAATGCGCTTCTGCAGCGCCTCGCTCACATCCGGCACGTCTTCCTGCTGCGCTGGCTCACGCAACGCCTGTGCCAGCGCGCGCGCTTCCGCATCGCGGGGATCGGTCGGTGGGTTCACAGCAGTTCTCCGGCGGTGGCGTGCCGCGTCAGTTCCTGTTTCAGGACCTGGCGTGCGCGGAACAGGTGGCTCTTGATGGTACCGCGTGCCAGCCCGGTCACCTGTTCGATCTCGGCCAGATCGAAATCTTCCAGATAATGAAGCCCGACGATCAGCCGCTGCGGCGCACTCAGCCGTTCCAGTGCTGCGCCCAGCTGGCGCCCGGCCTGCAATACCTCACTCAGTTCCGCCGGGCCCGGGCCTTCATCACCGATGCCAAGTTCTTCCGGCACCTCCACCGCTACCATCCATTGCGCTTCCAGGCGTCGCCGTCGCAGGTGCTGCAACGCGGTGGTGTAGGCCACCCGCGAAACCCAGGTACGCAACGAAGATTCAAATCGGAACCGGTGCAACTGACGGAACACCGCCAGGAAGGTTTCCTGCAGCAGGTCGGCCACCTGGTCGCGGTCGCCGACCATGCGACCGATCACGTGCGCGCAGGTACGCTGATACGCCTGCACCAGCTGCGCGAACGCCGGTTGCGAACCATCGATGATGGCGCGGACCAGGGCGCGGTCGTCATCCGCGTCGGGTATGGGCCCGGGGGCGACGTCGCGGCGACGCCCCCGCAATGCAGCCAGTGCTCCACCCAGCAGACTCATGCGCGGGGCGTCCCCTGTGCCCGTGGCATGCCTGCCTCAGCCCTTGCGCGTGGCGGGGCGGGTGAAGTGCCAGGCCAGCAGCTGGCCGAGGCCGGCACTGCCGACCATCGCGGCGGCGGCGCCGAAGGTCAGTTCGCGTGCACCGATCGCCTCCAGCAGGCCCATTGCCACGGCCAGGCTGACCAGGCTGATGCCCCAGCGCAGCGCGCCCTGGCGGCGGCGTTCTTCTTCCAGCACGGCCAATGAGCGGATCACTTCCTCCGGCACGTGCGGGGCCACCAGCTTGCTGCGCGCGCGGGCATCGGCAATGGCGTGGATCGCGTAGGCGATGCAGATGAAGAGGGTGATCGGAATCAGTTCCTGCATGGTCGGGCTCCTGTTCGGTGGATGATGCGGGTTCAGGAGAATGGATGCGCGACCACGGCCACCGGTTGCAGGATTTTGCCGATTCCGCTGCCATGACCTGTGGCCCCTGCCCCGGGCCCTTGCGGCTGCTACGCTTGCCCGGTTTCCTCTTCTGGTGCCGTCCGCCCATGTCCCGAGTGCTGCCCCTGTCCCTCCTGCTGTCGGCCGTGCTGGCCGCACCGGCTGCGCATGCCGCGCCGACGCCGATCACCATCGAACAGGCCATGGCCGACCCGGACTGGATCGGTCCGCCGGTCGAGAAGGCCTGGTGGTCGTGGAACAGCCAGCAGGTGGAATACCAGCTCAAGCGCAACGGCAGCCCGGTGCGCGATACCTTCCGCCAGCCGCTGGCCGGTGGCGTGGCCGCGCAGGTGGCCGATGACCAGCGCGGCACCTTGGACGTGGCCGAGCCGGTCTACGACCGCAGCCGCAGCCGCAGCGCCTTCGTGCGCAATGGCGACGTGTTCGTGCGCGACCTGCGCAGCGGCGCGCTGACCCAGCTGACCCGCAGCAACGAGCGCGCGGGCAACGTGAACTTCGCCGCCGACAACGGCGTGATCTGGCGGGTCGGCCAGAACTGGTTCCACTGGACCGCCGCCAGCGGCGTGCAGCAGGTGGCCAGCCTGAAGGCCGAGAAGGATCCCCGCACGCCGCCGAAGGCCGACGTGCTGCGCGACCAGCAGCTGCGCACGCTGGAGACCCTGCGCCGCGACCGTGACCAGCGCGAAGCCCTGAAGGACCAGGACCAGCGCTGGCGCCAGGCCGACCCGACCCGCGCACCGGGCCCGGTGTACCTGGGCGCCGACGTGGAGATCGGTGACAGCGTGCTGTCGCCCGACCTGACCCACCTGATCGTGGTGACCAAGCCTAAGGACTTCGATGACGGCCGCGGCGGCAAGATGCCGCTGTATGTGACCGAGTCGGGCTACGAGGAAACCGAGGACACGCGCACCCGCGTCGGCCGCAACGGCTTCGAACCGCACACCCTGTGGTACGTGGACGTGCGCACCGGCAAGGCCGAGAAGGTCTCGCTGGCCGGCCTGCCGGGCATCAGCACCGACCCGCTGGCCGAACTGCGCCGCAAGGCCGGCAAGGACGCGCTGAAGGGCGAACGCAGCGTGCAGGTGATGAGCGACTTCATGGGCGGCGGCATCCGCTGGAGCGCCGACGGCCAGCAGGCCGCAGTGATGCTGCGTGCCAACGACAACAAGGACCGCTGGATCATCAGCGTCAACGCTGCCGACGGCCGCGTGCAGAACCGCCACCGCCTGACCGACAACGCCTGGATCAACTGGGGCTTCAACGATTTCGGCTGGATGGCCGATGGCCGCACGCTGTGGCTGCTGTCCGAGGAATCCGGCTTCTCGCACCTGTACACCCAGGCCGGTACCGCCAAGCCGCAGGCGCTGACCAGCGGCAAGTGGGAAACCTCGGCGCCGGTGCCGTCGGCCGATGGCAAGGGCTTCTACTTCCTGTGCAACCAGCAGGCCCCGCATGACTACGAAGTCTGCGCGGTCGATACCGGCACCCGCCAGGTGCGCGAGCTGACCAGCCTCAATGGCGTGGAAGACTTCTCGCTGTCGCCGGACGGCCAGCAGCTGCTGGTGCGCTACTCCGGTGCCTACCTGCCGCCGCAGCTGGCCGTGCTGCCCAGCGCCGGTGGCCAGGCCCGTGTTCTGACCGACACCCGCACCGCCGACTACAAGGCACGCCAGTGGATCCAGCCGAAGCTGGTGGCGGTGCCGTCCAAGCACGGTGCCGGCGTGGTCTGGGCCAAGTACTACGAACCGGAAAACAAGGAACCGGGGAAGAAGTACCCGATCGTGATGTTCGTGCACGGCGCCGGCTACCTGCAGAACGTGCACCAGCGCTACCCGGCCTACTTCCGCGAGCAGATGTTCCACAACCTTCTGGTGCAGAAGGGCTACATCGTGCTGGACATGGATTACCGCGGCAGCGAGGGCTACGGCCGCGACTGGCGCACGGCGATCTACCGCAACATGGGCCACCCGGAACTGGAAGACTACAAGGACGGCCTGGACTGGCTGGTCGACACCCAGCAGGGTGACCGCGACCACGCCGGCATCTACGGCGGTTCCTACGGCGGCTTCATGACCTTCATGGCGCTGTTCCGCTCGCCGGGCACCTTCAAGGCCGGCGCCGCGCTGCGCCCGGTGGTCGACTGGCACCAATACAACCACGGCTACACCAGCAACATCCTCAACACCCCGGACATCGATCCGGAGGCGTACCGCGTGTCCTCGCCGATCGAGTACGCGCAGAACCTGCAGGACAACCTGCTGATCGCCCACGGCATGATGGATGACAACGTGTTCTTCCAGGACTCGGTGAACCTGACCCAGCGCCTGATCGAACTGCACAAGGACAACTGGTCGATCGCACCGTACCCGCTGGAGCGCCACGGCTACGTGCGCGCCGATTCCTGGCTGGACCAGTACAAGCGCATCCTCAAGCTGTTCGAGCAGAACCTGAAGTGAGCAACGCCGCAGCCACGATCCGCATCGTGGCTGCGGTCATCCTGGATGACCGCGGCCAGGCGCTGGTGGTGCGCAAGCACGGCGCCAACCGCTTCATCCAGCCCGGTGGCAAGCCCGACCCCCGCGAGACGCCACTGCAGGCACTGGCCCGCGAACTGGACGAGGAACTCGGTGTGCAGCTGCGCGCCGGGGCTGCCATCGCGCTGGGCACGTTCGAGGACTGGGCGGTGAATGAGCCCGGCCACCGCGTGCAGGCACAGGCGTGGTGGGTACAGGTGGACGGCACGCCACGGGCGCGCGCCGAGATCGCCGAACTGGCCTGGGTGCCGCTGCAGCCGCCGCATGGCCTGCCCTTGGCACCGCTGAGCGAACACCATATCCTGCCGGCCGTCGCCACCCGGGTGACGGCCCGCTGACCGCGTGGGCACCGATTGCAGGGACACCGGATGTCAGTGCCGCTTCCACCCCCCTCGTTGCAGCCTTCGCCCTACCACGCGTGGATTCGGCCGCTGGTCCAGGCCTCCTTCTGGCTGTCCGCACTGCTGACCGGCTACTTCGTACTGCAGGGGCTGCTGGTATGGCCACTGCACGACGTTCCACTCTGGCAACTGCTGGCCGGTGAAGTACAGCATCGGCAGATGCACAGCCTGACCTGGCTGCTGGCACACCCTGTGGGTGCCTCGATGATCGCCGCACTGCTCTGCCTGCTCTCGGCCGTGGCCAGCCGGGGCCTGCTGCGGGAGCGCCGCTGGGGCCTGTGGAGCTTCGTGGTGATGCTGCTGTTGAGCGCGCTGGCCAATTTCGCGATCACCTGGTGGCTGGACGTGTTCATGCGCGACATGATCGTGCTGCTTGCCGACGATCCGGACATGCAGCAATCGCTGCAGCCGCGGCGCTGGATGATGACCTTGACCCTGCTCGGCACGTCGGTCCTGTTCCTCGGCCTGCAGGGCTGGCTGGCCTGGCGCCTGCTGCGGCAGGATATCCGCTCGCGTTTCCACTGAGCCCCATCCCTTTCCCGCACGACAAGGACCGTCGCATGCGCTTGCTGGCTCTTCTCCCTGCACTACTGATGTTCGCCGCACTGCCTGTAGCCGCCGACGCGTTGCACTGCGGCGAGTACCGCAGTGCCGATGGCGGCATGGCGCTGGTGTTCACCACCCCCAGCACCGGCTACCGCCACAACGACGTCAGCGAGCCGCAGCCGCTGTGGGTTGATCGCAGTGCGGCGCAGACGCGCCTGGTCATGCTCGACGATGGCGTGGCAGAGCCGATCCGGATCAGTGCAGACGGGCAACGCATCAAAGACGATGTGCCGTTGGTCTACACCCTGCGCCAGCCCCGCACCTGCGCCGCCGAGCCCAGAGCGATTGCCGGCAGCTGTCGCGCCGCCGGCAGCCACTGCATTGCGCAGCTGCCCACGGCCTCTCCCGGCCAGGCCCAGCGCGCGTGCGGCGAAGGCGTTGGCGCGGGCTGCTCGGCGCTGTTGCGACAACTGCGCGATGGCAACGCCGCAGCCGCTGGTGACACCGGCGCCGCCCTCTTCGAACGCCCGTCCGCCTGCCGCGAACACACGCCCGGGCATGACCCGCAGGCCTGCGAGGCGCTGACCGGTGATGCGCTGGCCGCCGCGATGCAGCGGGTGGGTGAACGCCTGCAACAGGAAGACGAAGACACACTGGATTCACCGCTTCCGGCCGCTGCACGCGACCGTCTGCAGCAACTGTGTCTGCAGCACCGCAGTGGTCGCTTCTGCGTCGAAGTGGCCGAACAGCAGTTGATCGCGCTGGAACCCGCGTTGGCGGTGCAGGCCCTGCAGGTGGTCTGCGATGCAGGCCGCATCAGTGCCTGCGAACGCATCGCACCGCTGCGCGATCTCGGCGCGGATCTGCGCCTGGTGCCGGCCCAGCAGGTGCCGTGCGGCCGCTATCAGGCCGACGGTGGCGTGATCGACAGGCTCGACTTCGGCGATGGCGCGCGTGGCCGTCTGCATGACGGCGCGATCCACCTGCAGCAGAACGGCGAAAACCTTGTGCTGCGCCAGCTCGGCAATGGCGACCTGCTCGGCATGGATGCGCAGACGGGATATCAGCGTTACCAGCCGGTGCCCGGCACGCCACAATGCACACCCCCGCGCGAGGGCCGCGGTTCGCCGTAGCGCCTGGAGCTTCCCGTTCGATCGTCAAGGAGACGACATGCATTCACCCGCACCGCGCCGCCGATGGCTGGCCTGGGCGCTGCTGCTGGCCACGCCGATGGCCGCCGCACAGTCACCACAATGCGGCCTGTTCAAGGCCGATGAAGGCAGCGGTACGTTGCGCATCAGCTCGCCGAACCGCGGCGAGCAGAAGCATTTCGGCAGTGCACCGACGCCGGTCGCCTTCCAGCAGATCGACGGCAAGCTGCAGCTGGTGAACCTGGAATACGGCCTGCCCAGCGCGCTGCAGGTGCGCGATCGTGGCCGGACGGTCGAGGTCGATGGCACGGTCTACATCCTGCAGGCCCCCGCACAGTGCGCCGCAACCGCCGCGCCGGCTGAAGGCAGCTGCCTGGCCGATGCGGCGGCGTGCCTGGACAACCGTCGCGAAGCGGACCCGGCCGCTCTGGAAGCGGCGTGCCGGGAGGGCGTGCCCGGCATGTGCCTGCAACTGGCTGATCGTTGGCACGAGGAAGCCAAACCTACGGTCGAGGCCGATCCCGCTCTGGCAAAGGCAGCGTTGGACGCCGCCCTGTCCGGCATCAAACTCCCCGCCGCCTGCAATGGCGGTGGCTTCGAACAAGCCACACCAGCGTGTGCCGCTGCGCTGGAGGCGGACCCCGCTGTGCAGGAGCAGCTGGTCAAGGCGGCGATGACGGCAGCCATGACCGAAGCCGTGGTGACGATGGCAGCGCCGACCGCGCCGGTGATCATTCCGGCTGAGCGGCGCCATAAGTTGTTGCAGCTGTGCCGCGAGGTATCCCATGGCGGCTTCTGCACCCGCGTGGCTGAACTGTCCTGGGAGGCGGGAGATCCCCAGCAGGCGGTGCAGGCCCTGGCTGCGGCCTGCACACCCGGCAACGACGCCGCCACCTGCGAACGCCTGCCTGCGCTGCAGGCGGTGGGTGCATCGTTGCAGCCGCAGCCAGCAACTGCCCTGCCCTGTGGCAACTACCGGGCCGACGGCGGCCTGATGGACACGCTGGACTTCGGTGACAACGGCCTGGTCGGCGTTGGCTGGAGCAGCCATCTTCGCGCGCGCGTCGAAGAGGGCGACATCCGCATCCGCCACGACCGGGGCGGCGACTTCGTGCTGCGCCCGCTGCCCGGCGGCCAGTTGTTGGGCCTGGACACCTGGACCCGCTTCCAGGTGTTCACCCCTACCGGCGAGGGCCCGGCCCGCTGCAGCGCACCGAAGCAATACACGGTACTGCCGCTGCCGCAGGATTGCCCGCTGGCGCTGGCCAACGAGGACGGTGCCGACGCCTGCTGTGCGCAGGGCAAGCTGCAGGGCTGCAACATTCTCGGCAACCGCCTTGCGCTGTCCGGGCACTGGCTGCAGGCCGTCGAGCACTACACCACGGTCTGCCGCGCCGGTGTCCGCGAAGGGTGCGAGAACCTGGTCACCGCGCAGGGCAACGGTGCGGAGGTGGACGCGCGTCGAATCCTGGAACAGCTGTGCAAGGCCGACCGCAGCGGCCTGCACGTGGCCTGTGACGTGCTCGAAACCCAGAACTGGGAGCTGATCACGCTGGGCGGTGCCCTGCAGAAGGCAGTCGATGAGGCGGCCGTGGACAACGCTTCGACGCCGCGCAACTCCAACCGCAAGCGCTGAGCCGGCCAGGGCCTGTCCGCAGCTTCGGGCGGGCCCTGATTGTCGTGATCGACACACCTCGGGCGGGTTGTTCCCACCAGCCTGCAAGGGTTTCCGACGGAAATCACTGCTGCGTCCGAGCGGCTCCCTATCATGGATTTCACTGGAACTGGCGGGCATGCCCAGGTCATCGCCCAATGCGGGCTCCAGTATCTCCACTCATGCTGGGAAGGCGAAATGCCGCTAGATGCTCCGCGTTTGCTTGCCTGGTCGCCCGTGACCGGTGCCCTTCTGCTGTTCCTTTCCTTCCCAACCTTGGCAACCGGGGTCGCGTGTGGCGTCTTCAGTGACGAGCACGGAAGTTCGAAGATGGTTGTCGAGGCACCGGATAGAGGACATGCCATCTCCTACAGCGGAAGTCACTCTCGATTCGCCCTGCAACAATCCGGGGACGACGTGATCATCGTCAACCTCAGCACCGGCTATGCCCGCTCCGTGGGTACAGATCAGGGCGGACAGGCCCTTCACGACGATGGAACGCACTACTCGCTGATCGAACCGTCGCAGTGCTCGGCCGCACTCAGGCATCCCGCAGACAGCTGTCTCGCAGATCCCAAGCGATGCTTGGACATGCGGCATTCCATGGAAACCACCGCTCTTGAGAATGCATGTGCGGAAGGCGTGCCCTACATGTGCATGGCATTGCCGGAGAAGTACATCGAGCATCTGATCGATACCGGCACCATTGCTCCGCCGGGGGAACTGGCCACCAGAATGCGGGCGACGCTGGAGAGGCAGCTGGCCGCGATGCCGCTGCCCGCCGAGTGCCTGGATCCCGACAGCACTACCTCGGGGCCAGCGTGTCTGGCTCAGCTCGAGGAAGAACCCGAGCTGTTGAGTTCATTCAGGAACGCGATTGTCGCCGCTTCTTTGGGGCTGCATGCAGCCACTGTGGCCACCGCCACCCTTCCCAAGGATCACAGGGAAACGTTGCATGACTTCTGCACGAAGACGCCTGATGGTGCGTTCTGCCACAAAGTTGCCGATCTGCATGCTTCGGCAGGCGACCTTGGACGGGCAACGGAGGCCCTGGAACTGGCATGCACCGGTGGTCGGAGCCTCGACTGCGCATTGCTGGAACCACTTCGGGGACTGGGCCCGGACCTGCAGCCGGCCAAGGGCGTGGAGCTTCCGCAAGGAACGTTCGTCTCTTCGGGCGGCATCATAAGCTCCCTGACCTTCACTGAAGACGGCAGTGTCTCCGCGCCGTTCGGCCAACTGCAGGCCCGGCTGGAAAATGACCGCATCCATCTCAAGCATGCAAGGGTTGGAGAGCTGATCCTCCAGCCGCTGCTCAACGGAGATCTGCTCGGCATCGGGCAGCACGTTGGATTCGACTACTTCAGGGCGACCGAGTAGGAGGGGCTGATGGCCGCGTCTCCAAGGGACGGGGCCTTCCAGCGGTGCGTGGCCGTTGCGGTAAAGTACGCGCCATGAACGAATTCGAGCGCGTGCGCGCCTACCTCACCGACCTGCAGGACCGCATCTGTGCGGAGATTGAGGCTGCCGATGGGCAGGCCCGCTTCCAGGAAGACCTGTGGCAGCGTGCCGAGGGCGGTGGCGGGCGCACCCGCGTGCTGCGCGATGGTGCGGTGTTCGAGCAGGCCGGCATCGGCTTTTCCGACGTGGCCGGCAGCCGCCTGCCGCCGTCGGCCTCGGCCAACCGTCCGGAACTGGCCGGCGCCTCCTGGCGCGCCACCGGCGTGTCGCTGGTGTTCCACCCGCTCAACCCCTACGTGCCGACCACCCATGCCAACGTGCGCTTCTTCCAGGCGCAGCGCGACGGTGAAGTGGTGGCCAGCTGGTTCGGCGGCGGCTTCGACCTGACCCCGTTCTATCCGTTCGACGAGGACGTGCAGCACTGGCACCGGGTCGCACGCGATCTGTGCGCGCCGTTCGGCGACGAACGCTATGCCGCGCACAAGCGCTGGTGTGATGAGTACTTCTTCCTGCGCCACCGCAATGAAACACGTGGCGTCGGCGGGCTGTTCTTCGACGACCTGCACGGCGACTTCGAACGCGATTTCGATTACCTGCGGGCGGTCGGTGATGGCTTCCTCGATGCCTACCTGCCGATCGTGCAGCAGCGCAAGGACACCGCCCATGGCGAGCGCGAGCGCGAGTTCCAGCTGTACCGCCGCGGCCGCTATGTGGAGTTCAACCTGGTGTACGACCGCGGCACGCTGTTCGGCCTGCAGAGCGGTGGCCGCAGCGAGAGCATCCTGATGAGCCTGCCGCCGCGGGTGCGCTGGGAATACGGCTTCACCCCGGAAGCGGGCAGCGCCGAGGCGCGCCTGGCCGACTACCTGGTGCCGCGCGACTGGCTCTGAAGTTCCGGTGCCACGGATGACCGTGGCGCCTCCGTTGCCTGTGGTGCGCCCTGCACCGGACAGGCCCTGTTCCACCTCCTTCAAGGACGAACCAATGTCTGCTGCTGTTTTCCTTCGCCCCCGCGCTGCGGGCTGGCGTTCCCTGCTGTTGCTGGCCCTGGTCTCGGCCAGCCTGCCGGCTGCCGCGCAGTCGATGGCCTGTGGCACCTACAAGGACAGCAGCGGCAACACCACGCTGACCCTCGAGAGTGAAGGCCACGGCTCCCTGTCCGGCCCCTACCAGGCCACCGAGAACCTGCGCATCGCCCGCCAGGAGGACGTGCTCGGTACCGGCAACCTGTCCACCGGCCAGCTGGAGAACTGGTACTTCTCGGACAACGACCGCACGATCAGCACGCCCTATCGCGAGTTCACCCGTGAGCGCGCCGCCGCCTGCAAGGCGATGCCAGAGCCCGTCGAAGACGGTTGCGTGATGAACACCTCCGAGTGCCTGGAGGCGCTGCCGGAGGCCGCACCCGTGAAACTGCACGCCTGGTGTGCCGAGGGCGTGGGCGCAGCCTGCATGCGGTTGCTGGAGACCTACCAGGAACACGCCAACGCAGCGGCACCGAAAGTGACGGACCCGCCGATGCCTGAGATCTGCAAGGAGGAATCACCTTCCTTCGACGCCGAAGGCTGCATGGCGGCAGCCAGGAAGGTCGCCTCGCAGATGGCAGGGGAGGCAATGCTGGGCCTGCGGCATTCGGTCGATGCGCCCTTGCCGCCGGTGCAGCTGGATGAGCTGGCGGCACTCTGCCGCGAACAGCACGGCGAGACCTTCTGTGAAGCGGCGGCCGAGTCGCTGTGGAGCGGCGGGCGCCTGCAGCAGGCCCGCGAGGCATTGCAGCTGGCCTGCGCACAGCGCGCGGATGCGCCGTCCTGCGGACCGGCCAAGGACCTCGCTGTTGTTGCCGGTGCAACCGCAGCGGCACTCGAACCGATCGCCGCCACCGCCCTGCCCTGCGGCAGCTTTGTCGCCGAACGCAGCGTGCTGTCGCAGCTGCGCTTCCTCGATGGCGGCATCGTGGAAGCCGGTGGCGAGGACGTGCGCCTGCGCGCGAGCCTGCGCGACGGCCAGATCGTCCTGCATCGCGATGTCGGCAGTGACTTCGTTCTGCAGCTGCTGCAGAACGGCAGTCTGGTGGGCGTCGACAACGGCAACCGCTTCGCCTACTACGAGCGCAAGGCGACTGCGGGCAACGTCCGCTGCACTCCCTGAGCAGCGTGATGTAGCGCCGAGTCCACGCTCGACTGATGAACCAGCGCAGCCGAGCAGGGGCTCGGCTCTATGTCGTCAGGTGCTCTTCCGGGGGATGATGGTGATGTGCCCGTTGATCTCCAGCAGGGCCAGCTCCACATCCTCCACGCCCAGGCAGCCCTGCTGGCGCATGGCGGCCTCGAAATCCGCACGGGTGACCTGCTCACGGCGCAGAACGGCGTCGAACAGGCGCCCATCGCGCGCGATCACCACCGGTTCGCCCTCGACCAGGCGCTCGATACGGCGGCTGCGGGTGCTCACCCAGCCCACTCCGTAGTTGAGCAGGATCAGCGTCGCCGCCAGCAGCAGGCCGCCGCCCAGCGAGGTGTCGGTGCCCAGCAGCGCGTTCTGCACCGCATTGCCCAGCAGCACCACCAGCAGCACGTCGAACGGGGTGATCTGCCCCAGCGGGCGCTTGCCGCTGAGCCGGACCATGCCCAGCACCACGACATACACCACCACCGCGCGCAGGATGAATTCCCACCACGGCATCGCCAGTGCGAACAGATCGGGCATTGCGGGTTCCCCTGCTGGACAGTGGCCCAGCCTAGCACCTGGGGTCAGATCCCTTTGCCCGGTGGGCAAAGGGATCTGACCCCATGCGAAGTGTTCCGGCGGCACAAATAAAAAGCCCCGCTGACCAGGGGGAGGTCAACGGGGCCGGGGAACGGGCACTTGGGGAGGAGTCCCCGTTCCGAGATCTGCTCCAGGGGATGGGAGAGATCCACAACAGGCGTTGCGCCTGTCGAGAGTTATAGAAGCACTCCGAACACTAACGGTTCGTGAAGGGGCCCAATTTAATGAACCTCGATCAGGGCAACATTCATGATCGAGTCAGAAACCTCTGACGAATGAACGAATTCACGTCGTTTTCAGCCTGAAACACCCTCAGTGCGCTTCGTCCCAGTTGTTGCCGATGCCGGTATCGACCACCAGCGGCACCCGCAGTTTGGCCGCTTGCGACATGCGCTCGACCACCTGCAAACGCAACTCCTCGACGAAACTGCTTTCGGTTTCGAACACCAGTTCATCGTGTACCTGCAGGATCATCCGCGCCGGTGCACCGCTGTCACGCAACCACTGGTCCACGTCCACCATCGCGCGCTTGATGATATCGGCGGCGGTGCCCTGCATCGGCGCGTTGATCGCAGCACGCTCGGCACCGGCGCGCAGGCCCTGGTTACGTGCATGAATGTCGTTCAGGTACAGTCGGCGGCCGAACAGGGTCTCTACATAGCCCTGGTCGCGGGCCTGCTGGCGCATCCGCTCCATGAAGTCGCGCACGCCCGGGTAGCGGCTGAAGTACAGCGCCACGTAGTCCTGCGCCTGGCCCCGGTCGATGCCCAGGTTGCGGGCCAGGCCGAAGGCGCTCATGCCGTACATCAGGCCGAAGTTGATCGCCTTGGCAGCGCGGCGCTCGTTCGGGGTCACCTCTTCCAGCGCACGCCCGAACACCTCGGCGGCGGTGGCACGGTGGACGTCGGCGCCCTGCTCGAAGGCACGCACCAGGCCCGGGTCCTCGGACAGGTGGGCCATGATCCGCAGCTCGATCTGCGAATAGTCGGCGGCCAGCAGCTGGAAGCCCTCCGGGGCGATGAACGCGCGGCGGATGCGGCGGCCATCTTCGGTGCGGATCGGGATGTTCTGCAGGTTGGGGTCCGACGAGGACAGGCGGCCGGTGGCGGCACCGGACTGGTGGTAGCTGGTGTGCACGCGGCCAGTGTCGGGGTTGACCATCTCCGGCAGCTTGTCGGTGTAGGTGCTGCGCAGCTTGGCCAGGCCGCGGTAGTCGAGGATTACCCGCGGCAGCTCGTGCTGGTCAGCAATCGCCTCCAGTGCCTCTTCATTGGTGCTGGGCTGGCCCTTCGGGGTCTTCACCACCGCCGGCAGCTTCAACTCATCGAACAGCACCGCCTGCAGCTGCTTGGGCGAATCCAGGTTGAAGCTGCGCCCAGCCAGTTCGGTGGCCTTCTGCTGCGCGGCCAGCATGCGCGAGGACAGGTCCTGGCTCTGCCGGCGCAGTTCGTCGGTGTCGATGCGCACGCCGTTGGCTTCGATCGTGGTCAGCACCGGCACCAGCGGCATCTCGATGTCGCGGTACACGCTGTCCAGCGCTGGCTCGGCCAGCAGCTGCGGCTGCAGCGCGTGGTGCAGGCGCAGGGTGATGTCGGCGTCCTCGGCGGCGTAGCGGCTGGCTTCGTCGATGCCCACCTGCGAGAACGGAATCTGCTTGGCGCCCTTGCCGGCCACGTCCTCGAACTTGATGGTGCTGTAGCCCAGGTAGCGCAGGGCCAGCGAATCCATGTCGTGGCGGGTGGCGGTGGAATTGAGCACGAAGCTCTCCAGCATCGTGTCGTCATGGTAGCCCTGTACGTCCACGCCATGGCGGCGCAGCACGTGGAGGTCGTACTTGCCGTGCTGGCCCAGCTTCTTCTTCGCCGGGTCCTGCAGCACCGGGCGCAGGGCATCGAGCACCTGCTGGAGCGGCAGCTGGGCCGGCGCCCCCGGGTAATCGTGGCCGACCGGAATGTAGGCGGCCTTGCCCGGCTCGACCGCCAGGCTGACGCCGACCAGGCGCGCGCGCATCGCGTCCAGCGCATCGGTTTCGGTATCGAAGCTGATCAGCTCGGCCTGCTGCAGGCGCTCCACCCAGGCCTGCAGCTGCTCGGGGGTCGACACCGTCTCGTATTCACCCGGCTCGGACAGCGCAGGATCCAGCGCGCCAGCGGCTGGCACCTCGGCGCTGCCACGGGCGAAGCCGGCGGCGGTGCCGCGCAGGCTCGGGGTGGCTTCGCTGGCCACTGCCGGTGCCGGCAGCGGTGCACCCAGTTCCTTCAGCGCCTGGGTGAAGCCGTAACGCGTATACAGCTCGGTCAGCTCCGGTACGTCCTGCTCGCGCAGGGCCAGCGTGGTCGGGCTGGCGTCCAGCGCCACGTCGGTGCGGATGGTCACCAGCTCGCGGTTCAGCGGCAGCCGTTCCAGTGCAGCGCGCAGGTTCTCGCCGATCTTGCCCTTCATGGTCGGCGCGGCCGCCATCACGCCGTCCAGGTGCTGGTACTCGGCCAGCCACTTGGCGGCGGTCTTCGGCCCGCACTTCTCCACGCCCGGCACGTTGTCGACCGCGTCGCCCATCAGCGCCAGCAGGTCGATGATCTGGTCGGCGCGCACGCCGAACTTCTCCATCACCGCCGCGGCCGAATCCATGCGGCTGCCGGTCATGGTGTTGACCAGCTCGATGCCCGGGCGCACCAGCTGGGCAAAGTCCTTGTCGCCGGTGGAAATGGTCACCTTCAGGTCCTGCGCCAGGCCCTGCAGGGCCAGCGTACCGATCACATCGTCGGCTTCCACGCCGGGAATGCGCACGATGCTGATGCCCAGCGCCTCGACGATGCGGCACATCGGCTCGACCTGGCTGCGCAGCTCATCGGGCATCGGTGGGCGGTTGGCCTTGTACTGGTCGTACAGGTCGTCACGGAAGGTCTTGCCGGGCGCATCGACCACGAACGCTACGTAGGCCGGGCGCTCCTTCAGCGTCGAGCGCAGCATGTTGACCACGCCGAACAGGGCGCCGGTGGGTTCGCCCTGTGCATTGGACAGGGGCGGCAGCGCGTGGAACGCGCGGTACAGGTAACTGGACCCGTCGATCAGGACTAATCTGCTCATGGGTCGATTCTACGCGCCCGTGCCTGCACCGCGACGACACGGCACACGCGCGGCGATGGGGCATAATCAAGGCTCTATCCAGGCAAAGGCCCCCGCCGATGAAGACCCTGATGCTGGCTTCCCTGCTCCTGCTCGCTGGCTGCGCCAGCATGGGTGGCGCAGGTGCTCCCCCGGTGGACGTCAAGGGCGCCGATGTCTCCAAGCGCACCATGGACAACGGCGATGTCATCGAGGAATACCGCGTGTCCGGCCAGCTGCGCATGGTCAAGGTGACCCCGTCGCGCGGTGCTCCGTTCTACATGTACGACAAGAACGGCGACGGCCGTTTCGACAACGACAAGGACGGCGTCTCGCCGGTGTACTGGAAGCTGTACAGCTGGTGAGGTGACCGGGGCCGGATCCCTTTCCGCAGGAAAGGGCTCTGACCCCATCATGGCAAACGGCACGGCCACCACAAAAAACAACGCCGGCGCGCATCCTGCGGCCGGCGTCGGGTCCCCTCCCCGGGAACGCTTGAATCAGTGGGTGTGGATCAGCGGATGACCAGCACCGGCAGCGTGCTGCGCGCCAGCACTTCCGCGGTCTGGCTGCCCAGCAGCACGCGGGTCACGCCGCGACGGCCATGCGAGGTCATCACGATCAGATCGCTGTTGCGCTCGCCCGCCGTCTCGATGATGCCATCGGCCGCATAGCGGTCCAGCACGTGTATCGGGTTGGCGGTAATGCCCTGCTCGGCCGCCTTGGCCAGCGCGGGCTGAAGGACCTTCTGCGCGCCTTCCTCGCGGTCGGCCTTGTACTCCGGGCTGTTCATGTAGCCCACGCTCCAGCCCATGGCGTCGTACATGCCGACGGCCCACGGCTCGGAAACGGTCACGATATCGACCTCGGCATTGAGGTCCTTGGCCAGCTCCAGGCCCTTGGCCAGGCCTTTGTCGGCCAGCTCGGACCCGTCGGTGGCAATCAGGATGCGCTTGTACATGGTGGGGCTCCGTAGCGATCTGCCAGATGGGAACAACACCATTGCACACCGGATGTGCAGGCTGCGCCTTGAGCAGGATCAATCCGGCGCAGAGCAGCGGCCCGTGCGCATCGCCGGCTTGCGCGCCCGCTTACCCCCAAGCATGCTGGCCAGGCGGTATCGGGCCGCGCCAGGAAAACATGCATGCAGGACAGCAAGCCGACATCACGAAGCCCCCTCAGGATCATCCTTTGGAGCCTCATCGCCGCCTTCGTGCTGTTCTACGGCGGCTATCATCTGGGCAAGGACATGGCGCTGCGTGACAACGCCCGCCAAGCAGCAGGCAAGTAAGTTGCTTCTGTAGAGCCGAGCCCATGCTCGGCTGCGGATGGAGGAGCCGAGCATGGGCTCGGCTCTACATCAGGCCCATGCTCAGGCGATCTGCACCACGCGTGCGTTCTGGCACAGCGGGTAGCTGGCCACGAATTCGGCAATCGCATCACGCATCGCCTCGAACGATTCGCCATACATGTACAGCGCGGTTTCGGTCGGGCCCTGCCACCAGCTGCAGATCTCGCCCAGGCCGTCGATGTTCTCCGACAGTTGTTCGAATACGTGGTTGGAATCGCACTGTTCGTAGACTTCGTCCGGCAGATTCAGGCCATCCAGGTAGATGCCGAGGCCCTCGGTCACGCCGAAGCTGCGATCAGCCTCGCCAGCCCCCTGCAGCTGCGAACCCTTCGGCGCGCCCAGCTGTTCCAGCAGATCGATCAGCTTCGGCACGCCGGCCGCGTCCACCAGGGCAACTTCAATATCGCCGTACTCGACCTCACCCAGGTCCGACATCGCGGTGCCGCCGCCGGTGAGCTCGCCCACCTGGGCCGCCTGCAGCAGCGCGTCGAGCGGATCCTCGAACAGCTCGTGGCGATGCTCCGGCTGCAGCCGGGCGTTCAACTTCACAGTGACGTGCAGCGTGGGTTCGGTCATGGGGCGTTCCTGGAAGATGTCGCCGCCTATTGTAGAGCTGAGCCCATGCTCGGCTGCTTTTTCCGCCAGAAGCAGCCGAGCATGGGCTCGGCTCTACAACAGCCCGTCAGCGCAGGAACGGCGTGACCTTGCGCTTCAGCAGTTCCACCAGCACCGGGTCCATGTACTCGTAGTCGTCGGGGATATCCAGGCAGATCAACCGCTTGCCGTTCAGCCATGCCTTGTAGCGGCTGGACAGCCGGCTGCGGTGGGCGCGCTCCATCACGAACACCAGGTCGGCCCACTGCAGCAGCTCGGGGCTGAGCGCCTCTTCGGCGTCGGCCAGCAGCCCGGGCGAGGCGGTCTCGATGCCCGGCCAATCGGCGAAGACCTGCTCGGCGGTGGGGCTGCGCAGGCGGTTCTGGCTGCAGAGGAAGAGCACGTTGCGGGTCATGCATACTCGCCTTTGTAGAGTCGAGCCATGCTCGGCTGGTTTTCCCCGCCAACAGCAGCCGAGCATGGCTCGGCTCTACAGGAGTTCCCGCCCCTCGACGGTGATCAGATCACCGTCAGGTTGGCGTAGGCCATCACCAGCCACTTGCTGCCGGCGTCGGCAAACTCGACCTGCACGCGGGCGTGCGCGCCGCTGCCTTCGTAGTCGGTCACCATGCCTTCGCCGAACTTGGGATGGGTGACCAGCGCGCCGAGCTTGACTGGCGGCGCCTCGATCGAGGCATGGCCCATCACCCGGCTGGCGCCCATCGAGGCCGGCCGCGAGACCTGCACCTTCGGGCGCACTTCGTGCAGCAGCTCGCGCGGGATCTCGCGCAGGAAGCGCGACGGCAGGCTGTAGTTGTCCTGGCCGTGGATGCGGCGCGATTCGGCATAGCTCAGCACCAGCTTCTGGCGTGCGCGGGTGATCCCCACGTAGGCCAGGCGGCGCTCTTCTTCCAGCCGCCCGCTTTCCTCCAGCGAACGTGCGCTGGGAAACAGGCCTTCTTCCAGGCCGGCCAGGAACACCAGCGGGAACTCCAGGCCCTTGGCCGAATGCAGCGTCATCAGCTGCACACCTTCCTCGCCGGCCTGCGCCTGGCCTTCGCCGGCCTCCAGCGCGGCATAGGCCAGGAACGCGACCAGCTCGTCCATGTCCTCGCCCACTTCCTCGATGTCATCGGCACGGCGCACGAAGCGCGAGGCCACCGAGACCAGTTCGTCGAGGTTGTCGGTGCGCGATTCCGAGTCCAGCGCGTTGCGGCTTTCCTTGCTCCAGTGCTCGCGCAGCTGCGAGCGGGCCAGCACGTGGTCCACGCGCTCGGCCAGGGTCATGTGCAGGGTCTGCGCCTGCAGCTCATTGACCAGCACCAGGAAGCCGGCCAGCGCATTGCGCGCGCGCGCGGCCAGTGCGCTGCCCTGGGTGACCAGCATGGTCGCTT
Source organism: Stenotrophomonas sp. SMYL89 (assembly GCF_036319985.1). NCBI lineage: Bacteria > Pseudomonadati > Pseudomonadota > Gammaproteobacteria > Lysobacterales > Lysobacteraceae > Stenotrophomonas > Stenotrophomonas sp. SMYL89. The sequence continues at coordinate 277,943 of NZ_JAWIRW010000003.1, forward strand.
CCCACAGCGAGATGCCCTGCGCGCGCGCCTCGCGGCGTACTTCATCCAGCGTGCGGTCGCCGATACCACGGGTGGGCGTGTTGACCGCGCGCTCGAACGCCGCGTCATCGTTGCGGTTGGACAGCAGGCGCAGGTAAGCCAGCGCGTCCTTGATCTCGGCGCGTTCGAAGAAGCGCATGCCACCGTACACGCGGTACGGCACCTGTTCGCTCAGCAGCGCTTCTTCCAGCGCGCGCGACTGCGCGTTGCTGCGGTAGAGCACGGCCACTTCGGTGTAGCTGCCACCGTCGCGCACCCACTGGCGGGCGCGCTCGACGATGTAGCGCGCCTCGTCCATTTCGTTGTACGCCGCGTACAGGTCGATCGGTTCGCCGTCGCCGCTGTCGGTCCACAGCTGCTTGCCGATGCGGTCGGGGTTGTGCGCGATCACCGCGTTGGCGGCGCCCAGGATGTTGGCGGTGGAGCGGTAGTTCTGCTCCAGGCGGATGGTCTGCGCACCCGGGAAGTCGCGCAGGAAGCCCTGCACGTTCTCGACCTTGGCGCCGCGCCAGCCGTAGATGGCCTGGTCATCGTCGCCGACCACGAACACGTGGCCGGAATCGCCGGCCAGCACGCGCACGAAGGCGTACTGGATGGCATTGGTATCCTGGAATTCGTCCACCAGGATTTCGCGGAAGCGGGCGCGGTAATGCGACAGCAGCGCCGGGTTGTCGCGCAGCAGTTCATGCGCGCGCAGCAGCAGCTCGGCGAAGTCGACCAGGCCGGCGCGGTCGCATCGCGCCTGGTACTCGATATAGGCCTGGCGCATGGTTTCCAGCCACGCATCGTGCGGCTCGGGCTGGATGTGCTGCGGGCGGCGGCCTTCGTCCTTCTGCGCGTTGATCCACCACGCGATCTGCTTGGCCGGGTACTTGCCGTCGTCCAGTTCAAGCGCCTGCACCACGCGCTTGACCAACCGCAGCTGGTCGTCCGAATCCATCACCTGGAAGCCTTCGGGCAGCCTGGCGTCCTGCCAGTGCAGGCGCAGCAGGCGGTTGGCCAGGCCGTGGAAGGTACCGATCCACATGCCGCGGCTGCCATTGGGCAGCTGGGCGTCGATGCGGTGGCGCATCTCGCCGGCCGCCTTGTTGGTGAAGGTCACCGCGAAGATGCCGTGGGTCGGCACGCCGTCGACTTCATGCAGCCAGGCGATGCGGTGGGTGAGTACGCGGGTCTTGCCGGAACCGGCACCGGCCAGCACCAGGTGGTGGCCGGGGGGAGCGGAGACGGCTTCGCGCTGGGCCGGGTTCAGGCCATCAAGCAGGTGGGAGACATCCATGCCCCCATTTTACGGCATCGCCGTCGCGGCTCCTGCGACCACTTCGGTGGCAAGCGTCTGCGCCTGCTGACGCAGTTCAGGCACCGCCAGGCTTTCCCACAGGCTGCCGATGCGCAGGCTGCCGAGCACGCCCAGCCGCGCCTGCGGCTGGCCACCGGCGGCGCACAGGCGGTCGCCCGGCACCGTGCTGTCCAGACCCAGCCCATGCGGACCGGGACGGGCCAGTCCATCTGCCTGCAGCTGCTGCAGCAAGGGATTGCGCAACGCGCTGGCGCGGGTCTCCACGCCGGTGGCGTTGATCACGCCGCCGATCGTCCAGTGCTGTTCATTGCCGTTGGCATCGCGGCCAGACAGCCGCAGGGCATCGCCTTCGCGGCCGACGCGTTGCAGGCGGGACCGGTGAATGCGCAGTTGGCCGCTTTCGATCAGCGCCTGCAGCTGTGCGTCGACCTCTTCGGCGATGCGGTGGCGATGCACGTCCCAGTAGCGCACAACATGGCGCAGGAAGCGGCGCTGGTCGGCCGCGTCGAGGCTGCACCACAGCGCCTGTCCGTGCGGACGGATGCGGTCCATCACGCCCTGCCACGGCAGCCCGTCGGCCTGCGCCTGGCGAGCGAACCCGCGCAATGCGCGCAGGCGCTGGCGCAGGCGCATCGGCAGCAACGTGGCCGGGTCGAACGTGGGCAGGCCGCCATGCGCATGCGGCAGCGGCAGCAGGCCATGGCGCGAGATCACGTGCAGCGGGCCGGTGTGGCCGGCGGCAACCAACGCCAGCACGGTGTCGGCCATGCTCAGGCCGGAGCCGACGATGGCCACGGCATGGTTGCCGGCCAGGGTCCGCACGCCGTCGTAGTCCCAAGCCTCGATCACGTCATCGGCGGGCAGCGCATCGGCGCCGGCCACCGGCAGCGGGCGCATGCTGTTGCCGGTAGCGAGCACCGCCTGTGCGGCATGCAACATGTGGCCATCGCCGAGTGTCAGCCGGTAGCCGTGGTCATCCGGCTGCAGGCCCAGCACCGGCTGCGCGATCACCTGCAGCTGTGCGGGGCTGGCGGCCACGGCCTCCTGCAGGCGCTGCTGCAGGTAGGCAGCAAAGTAATGGCGACACACGTAACGCTCGCCCAGCACCTCGCGCGCCTCTCCCGGGTAGGCGTTGGCAGCCACCAGATAGTCGAGGAAATCGCCGGGCTGGTCGGCAAACGCACTCATCTTTGCCGCCGGTACGTTCAGCAGGTGCTCCGGCCATGGCGTGGCATAGGCGATGCCCTGGGCCAGCTGCGAGGCGGGTTCGAAGAGGGCCAGCACCAGCGGCGCGTGGGCCTGGCGCAGTACCTGGATCGCCACCAGCACCCCGGCCGCACCACCACCGATGATCGCCAGGTCCAGTTCGCCATTACGCGGTGAATCAGTCATGCGCCGATTGTAGGCCATCGGCGATGACAGGCCGGATTGCCGAAACGGGCGGCCGGCATTGCCTTACATCAACGCATCGGCCAAGCGTGCGATGCCCTCGCGGCTGCGCCACCAGGCAGGCCGTTTGCGCCATTGCTGCAGATCCAGCTGCCGCGATTCACGCAGATAGCCATCCTCGATCGCATACAGCTGCTGCACCAGCGCGCGGTCGTAGCAGATCAGGCCGATTTCGGCATTCAGCGCAAACGAGCGGATATCCATGTTGATCGAACCGAGTACGGCGATGTCCTCGTCCACGCTCATGTGCTTGGCATGCAGGAACTGCGGCTCGTACAACGCGATGCGTACGCCACAGCGCAGCAGCTCGTCGTAGTAGGCCTCCTGTGCCCACGAGGTCAGCCGCTGGTTGTTGCTGGCCGACAGGATCAGCTGCACCTCCACGCCGGACAACGCGGCAATGCGCAGCGCGCTCAGCGTGGCCTCGTCGGGCACGAAGTACGGCGTGACCATCACCAGCCGTCGCCGTGCCAGGTGGATCAGCGCCGCCACCGCATCGCGCGCGTTGCTGTACGGGTAGGCCGGGCCACTGGGCAGCAGCTGGGTGGCGATGTCGTCGCTGCACTCGGGCACATCGGCAATCACGTCCAGGCGCTGGCCGGTTTCCATGTACCAGTCGCTGGCGAACACCGCTTCCAGATGCGCCACCGCCGGGCCACGCACGCGCGCCACCAGCTCGCGGTTCGGGTGGCCGGGCACGAACTGCGGGCCGGCCAGGTTCTGCGAACCGACATAGGCCACTTCGTTGTCGATCACCGCGATCTTGCGGTGGTTGCGCAGGTCCATGCGCCCGCTGCGGCGCCAGCGCAGGCCACCGGGCAGCATTGCGCGCACTTCGATGTCGCGCGCTTCCAGGCGCTTGCGGTAGGCGCGCAGACCGCGCTTGGCGCCCACCGCATCGAGCAGCACGCGGCACTGCACGCCACGCGCGGCAGCGCGCTGCAATGCCTCGACGATCGCCTCGCCCACCGCATCGTCGAACATCAGGTAGTACAGCAGGTGCACGCGGTCTTCGGCCTGGTCGATGTCGGCGATGAGCGTGTGCAGCGATTCGTCGTAGTCGGTCAGCAGATCGACCGCATTGCCGTGCACCGGCATGAAATCGCCCTGGCGCTGCACCAGCGGCACGATCTCGGCGCTGGCGGTGTCCGGCTGCGGGGTCCAGCGCAGGCGGTGCTGCAGCGCCTGTTCCTCGCGGATCACCTGCGAGGCTTCGGCCTGGCGGCGGATGCGCTCGCGCGACAGCCACGGGTGGCCGAACAGCAGGTACAGCGGCAGGCCCAGCAGCGGCACGAAGCCGACCAGCAGCAGCCAGCTGCGCGCCGCCCCCGGCGTGGTGCGGGTGGGAATCCAGCACAGCGCGACCAGCCGGATCAGCCAGTCGATCAGCAGCAGATACGAACCCAGCAACCACTCGAACAGCATCGCGTCGCCCGTCGGGAGGTGATGGGCCATTCTGCCCAGCAGGGTGTGTAGAGTCGAGCCGCGCTGGACGGCCTTGAACCAGCGTGTCGACCAAGGTCGACACCTACCAGGCGCGGGGACAGCGCGCCGACCCACGGTCGGAACCCACAGGCACCCACCACGGGAACATCGGGCATGAAAAAACCCGCCACATGGGCGGGTTTCTTCGCGGGGACCAGCAATCCTTGCGGATTACTTGATCTTGCCTTCCTTGTACAGGACGTGCTTGCGCACGACCGGATCGTACTTCAGGAATTCCATCTTCCCCGGGGTGTTCTTCTTGTTCTTGTCGGTCGTGTAGAAGTGGCCGGTACCGGCCGAGGAAATCATACGGACCTTATCGCGCTTGCCTGCCATGATGCTTTACTCCTCAGACCTTTTCGCCGCGCGCACGCAGCTCAGCCAGAACGGAATCAATGCCGTTCTTGTCGATGGTGCGCAGTGCATGCGCGGAAACACGAAGCTTGACCCAGCGGTTCTCGCTGGCCACCCAGAAACGGCGCTCGTGCAGATTCGGCAGGAAACGACGACGGGTCTTGTTGTTGGCGTGCGAGACGTTGTTACCCGTCTGCACTCGCTTGCCGGAAACCTGGCATACGCGGGACATTGCGCACCTCGATAGTAGTAGTTGTCAGCCCGTAGCCCGGGAGACGGCGGCCTCGATGGTTGCCCACCACACGTCAAGAGAATCAAAGGGTTACGCTGGCGTTGGGCGGCCGGGGACGTGCTCCCGGGGGCGCCGCCCGGTAGAAAACCGGACACAGCGAGCCGCGCATTATGCACGGGCTCAAGCACTTGCGCAAGTTACCCACAGGCTGCGGCTGAACACGGCGGCGGGAGCCCTTGTAGAGCCGAGCCCACGCTCGGCTCTGGCATTCCGGGACACAGCAGCCGAGCATGGGCTCAGCTCTACAACAACGACCGGGCCGGCTCAGCGCAGGTGCGGGATGACCTGGGCCAGCAGATGGGCATCCTTCAATGCACCGTGCAGGCCCCGATTGCCGGGAATACGCAGTCGCTGCAGTACATCGTCCAGCTTGTTGCCCTGCCCCGGCCAGCGCCCGCGCGCCAGCTTCAGGCTGCAGGTGATGCGGCAGTGCTGGGCCAGCGTGGCGGGAATGCCGGCCAGGCGCAGCTCGTTGTCGAGGAAACCCACATCGAACGTGGCGTTGTGCGCGACCATCTCGCTGCCGCGCAGGAATTCCAGCAGTTCGGCGGCCTTGCTGGCGAACAGCGGCTTGCCCACCAGCATCGCATCGCTGATGCCATGCACGCGCTGTGCGCCCCAGTCGACCCTGCGCTGCGGTTGCAGGTAGGTGTGGAACTGGCGCCCGGTGAGCTGGCCGTCGATCAGTTCGACGGCACCGATTTCGATCACCCGGTGCCCCAGGCGGTGGGAGATGCCGGTGGTTTCGGTATCCAGTGCAACGATGCGGCTCATGCGTGGCGATGTTTCCTGTTACGTGCGGTGGTGATTTTCGCACGCGACCGATGCACTCACCCCAGCGCTTCCACCACCCAATCAATGAACACCCGCAACCGCTGGCTCATGTGCCGGTTCGGCGGGAACATCACGTGCATCGGCATCGACGGCAGTTGCCAGTCCTCCAGTAGCGGCAGCAACTCGCCGCGCGCCACGTGCGGTTCGGCCATGTAGCTGGGCAGCGCCACCACGCCGAGTCCGGCCAACGCAGCGGCCAGATAGGCGTTTCCGTCATCGAAGCCGACCGTATAGCGGCCCTGCACCTCAACGCGTTCATCGCCGCGCTGCGCGCTGAACACCCGCGCCCGGCCACTGCGCGGGCTGAGAAAGCCGACCATGTGGTGATCGGGCCCTTGCAGCGCGCGCGGATCGGTCGGCAGGCCGAAACGCTGCACATACCCGGGGCTGGCGTGGAAACCAATCGGCAGCGCCGCCAGCGGTCGCGCCACCAGTGCCGGGTCGGTCGGGGTGCCACCCCGGATCACACAGTCGACGTTGTCGGCGATGACATCAACTTCGCGGTCGCTCACGCCGACGTCCAGCTGGATCTCCGGGTAGCGCGCCTGGAACTCCGGCAGCGCCGGCACCAGCCGTAGTCGCGCGTAGGGTCCGGGCACATCCACGCGCAGGCGCCCGCGCGGCTGGGCGGCCGCGTCGCCCAGCCCGCCCTCCACCTCTTCCAGCTCGGCCAGCAGGCGGGCGATGCGCGGGTAGTAGGCCGCGCCGTCGGCGGTGACGCTGACCCGGCGCGTGGTGCGGTTGAGCAGGCGCAGCCGCAGGTGTGCCTCCAGCTGCTGCACCAGCTGGGTGACCGTGGTGCGGCTGATCTGCAGCGTGTGCGCCGCACGGGTGAAGCTGCCGGTTTCCACCACCCGGGCAAACGCCCGCATCGCCTCGAAGCGGTCCATCGAACTGCCATGATTGTTTGGAATTGACAATCAATCTAGGCCGATCATCGCGGTTTATCCAGACAGCGCTGGCGCGGAGGATGGCGTTCTCTCCCACGGGATCTTCCCCATGTCACAGCGTGATGTCGTTTTCCCCGCCGGGCGGCAGGCCCTGTACGCGCACAACCGCTACTCGCCGGCGATCCGGTCCGATGGCTTCCTGTTCGTTTCCGGCCAGGTCGGCAGCCGCGAGGACGGTTCGCCCGAGCCGGACTTCGAAACCCAGGTGCGCCGCGCCTTCGAGAATCTCAATGCGGTGTTGGCTGCCGCAGGCTGCACGTTCGATGACGTGATCGACGTGACCGTGTTCCTGGTCGATCCGGAGAAGAACTTCGAGAAGGCCTGGGCGATCGTGCCCGAGTACTGGGGCCAGGCGCCGCACCCGACCCTGACCGGCATCGGTGTGACCTGGCTGTACGGGTTCCAGTTCGAGATCAAGGTGATCGCGAAGCTGCCGTGACCTTCGCTGTAGAGCCGAGCCCATGCTCGGCTGAGCGCGCAACAGCAGCCGAGCATGGGCTCGGCTCTACAGAAGCGCAGCCCGGTGGGCCGAAAGGGCCGCCCCACCTGAACGGGAGATTCCGACGAATTCCCGAAGCGGCCATTGATATTGTATCCGGCGAAAACCGCTTGCTAGCCTCCCCTTCATGCGCTGGATCACCCGCCACCTCCGTTCGACCCTGCTGATGCTGCTGATGGCGGCATTCGTGGTCGTGCCGGTGGCCGACGCGCTGGCGTGCACGGTGGAACCGCACGCCAGCACGGTGCATGTGGAGTCCGCACCGGATTCCGATGGCGACAGCGACGGCAAGCATGTCGGTGCCTGTGGCCACAACCACTGCCACCATTCCAACCTGAGCCTGCCGGCACACACGCTGGCCGCGTTCGGGGCGCCACTGCCGGCGCGCTGGATGAGTGCGGGCGATGCGGCGGCCTATGCGGTTGCCCAGGATGAATTGACGCGTCCACCCCGGGCGTGAGTTGAGCGCGTCCCGCGATTGCGGGCTCCCGTTTCACTCACAACCGGAATCCCCCTATGTCGATCCTGACACCTCGGTCGCCGCGTGCGGCCGGGCTGGTCGTCGCTGTGCTGCTGGGCCTGGCCCCGGCGGCATCGGTGATGGCGCAAGCCGCCCCCTCCTACGACACCCTGCTTGAACGCCTGGACCAGCTGCCCGGCACCCGTGTGGGTACGGCACTGGCCGAGGCCGCCGATGCGCGCGCCGACCAGGCCCGTGCGCTGCCCAATCCCTCCCTTTCCTGGTCGGCCGAGAATGCCTGGGGCTCCGGCACCTACCGTGGCATGGGCAAGGCCGATACCGTGCTCACCCTGTCCCAGCCGCTGGAGGTCTGGGGCCAGCGTGGCGCGCGCGTTCGTGCCGCCCGGGCCGAGGCACAAGCCGCTGCCCTGCGTGGTTCGCAGAGCCGCAGTGATGTCGCCAGCCAACTGGCGGCGGTCTACGCACAGGCGGAAAGTGCATTGCGTCGTTACGCCCTCGCCGGCGAAGCGTTGACCCTGACCCGCGACGATGCGGCTGCCGTCAATGCGATGGTCAAGCAAGGCCGCGAACCGCAGCTGCGCGCAGTGCAGGCGCAGAGCGAAGTGGCCAACGCCAGCGCCGCGCTGGATGAGGCACAGGCCTTCCGCGATGCCGCACTGGCCCGCCTGGCCGGCACCGCGCTGCTGGATGCGCCGGTGCAGTCGATCGACAACAGCCTGCTCGATCGCGTGCCACCGCTGCCGCGCGGGGCCACCGATACCGCACTGGCAGTGCGCATCGCCGAAGCCGAAGCCGATGCGGCGGGCAAGCTGGTGGACGTGGAGCGCAAGCGCGCCCTGCCCGACCTCAGCGTCACCGCCGCGCAGACCCGCTTCCGCGAAGGCGGCGAGCGTGCCTACAACCTCGGGCTCAGCCTCAGCATCCCGTTGTTCGACCGTAACCGTGGCGGCATCCGCGCCGCCAACGCCGACCAGCGCGCGGCCGAAGCGCGCCTGGACCAGCAGCGTCGCGACAGCGAGGCCGAGCGCCTGTCCGCCGTGGCCGGTCTGAAGGCCGCCGGCAGCCGTACCCGCGCCGCCGATGAAAGCGTGGTCGCCGCCGAAGAGGCCTATCGCCTCGCGCGCGTCGGCTTCGACGCCGGACGCATCTCGCAGCTGGAGCTGCGCAGCACGCGCAGCGCCCTCATCGCCGCCCGCGGCACCGCCGTGGATGCGCGCCTGTCGCGCGTCGCCGCGGAAATCGATCTTGCCCGCCTGGAAGGGCGCGCACCCTTTGTGGAGGCCCCATGACTCTCTCCCGTTCCTTCCCCCTGATCGGCGGCCTCCTGCTGACCGTGTTCCTGGCTGGCTGCGCTGGCAACGCGCAGACGCCTGCCAATGAAGACCCCGCTGCGGCCAAGGCCGGCACCGACGATGGCCATGGCCACGCCGCCGACAGCAAGGACGCCAAGGCAGAAACCGCGAAGGCGCCGGCAGACGCCGATGAAGGCGTGGTGCAGCTGACCCCGGAGCAGATCAAGGCGTCCGGTATCGAAGTGGTCGCCGTCGGTCGTGGCGGCGGCGGTTCAACCCGCCTCGCAGGCCGGGTCGAGCCCTCGGTCGGTGCGCGTGCATCGGTGGCCTCCACTGTGACTGGCCGCGTTGAACGCGTGCTCGTTGCACCGGGCACCGCGGTGAAACAGAACCAGGCACTGGCCATCGTGGTCAGCGGCGAGGCGGCGGTGTTCCGTGCCAATGCGCTGGCCGCATCTGCCGAAGCCGAAGCCGCGCGCCTGGCCTATGGCCGCGACAAGGCGCTGGTCGACCAGGGCGTGGTCGCGCGCCAGGAGATGGAGGCCTCGCGCGCTCGTTCGCTGGCGGCACAGGCCCAGGCCGCGGCCGCGCAGGCCCAGGCCGCCGCCAACGGCGCGCCCGATGCCAGTGGCCGCGTGCGCATCACCAGTCCGGTGGCCGGCATCGTCGGCAACGTGCAGGTCACTCCGGGCGGCGTGGTCGCTGCCGGCAGCGCGGTGGCCGATGTCGCCGACCCGGCGATGAACGAACTGGTGTTCACCGCGCCGCCCGCGCTGGCCGCACAGGTCACGCCCGGCATGAAGCTGGAAGTGAGCGTGCCGGGTGGCAGCTTCACCGCCACCGTCACCGGTTCGGCCGCCGATGTCCGCCAGCAGGGCGGCGTCGCGGTGATCCGTGCCACGCCGGTGGATGCGTCGCTGCCGCCGGCCGGTTCGCCGGTATCGGCGGTGGTGGTCACCGAGGGCCAGGACGGTTCGCTCAGCGTGCCGGCCGACGCAGTGCAGAACGTCGATGGCGGCAGCGCGGTGTTCGTCGCCGTCGATGGTGGCTTCAAGGCGCAGCCGGTGCTGGCCGGGCGTCGCGCCGGCGACCGCATCGAGATCCTCGGTGGGCTGAGCGGCAACGAGCGCATCGTCGGTGCCAACGCCTTCCTGCTCAAGGCCGAACTGGCCAAGGGCGAAGCCGAGCACGGCCACTGAGGAGGCGACCATGTTCAAGCTGATCATTGAAACAGCGGTGCGCCACCGCTGGCTGGTGGTGTTCCTGGCGGCGCTGATCGCTGCGGTGGGCCTGTTCCAGCTGGGCAAGCTGCCGATCGACGCGGTGCCGGACATCACCAACCGCCAGGTGCAGATCAATACGGTGGCACCTGCACTGACCCCGGAGCAGATCGAGCGGCAGGTGACCTACCCGCTGGAAACCGCGCTGGCCGGCATTCCCGGCCTCTCCACCACGCGTTCGCTGTCGCGCAATGGCTTCTCGCAGGTCACCGCGATCTTCACCGATGCCACCGACATCTACTTCGCACGCCAGCAGGTGGCCGAACGCATGCGCGAAGCGGCCGATGACCTGCCCGATGGCGCATCGCCGATGCTGTCGCCGGTCACCACCGGCCTCGGCGAAGTGCTGATGTGGACGGTGGACTTCACTACGTTCGATCCGGCCAAGCTGGCCAAGCCCGGTGAAGCCGGCTGGCAGGCCGGTGAGGTCTACCGCACACCGGAAGGCAACCTGCTGCGCACGCCGGAAGAGCGCGCGACCTACCTGCGCACCGTGCAGGACTGGATCATCGCGCCGCAGATGCGCTCCAGCCCCGGGCTGGCCGGTGTCGATACGGTCGGCGGCTACGTCAAGGAATACGGCGTGCATCCGGACAGCGCGCGGCTGGCCGCGCATGGCCTCGGCCTGGCCGATCTGGTCACTGCCCTGCAGCGTTCCAACGTGCAGGCCGGCGCCGGTTTCGTGCAGCGTGCCGGCGAAGGTCTGGTGGTGCGTGCCGATGGCCTGGCGCTGACCACCGAGGATCTTGCACAGGCGCCGGTGGCTACCCGCAATGGCGTGGTGGTGCGCGTGGCCGATGTAGCCACCGTGGAACTGAGCCGCGCGCCGCGCCTGGGTGCAGCCAGCCGCAACGACCACGAGGCCGTGCTGGGCACCGCGCTGATGATTGCCGGTGGCAACAGCCGCACCGTGGCGCAGGCCGCGGCCGCACGCCTGGAACAGGTGAACAAGTCGCTGCCGGCCGACATCGTGGCGGCGCCGGTGCTGGACCGCAGCGTGCTGGTCAATTCCACCATCAAGACCGTGGCCAAGAACCTCACCGAAGGCGCACTGCTGGTGGTGGTGGTGCTGTTCCTGCTGCTGGGCAACCTGCGTGCGGCGACGATCACCGCGCTGGTGATTCCGCTGTCGTTCCTGTTCGCAGTGATCGGCATGAACCGCTTCGGCATCAGCGGCAACCTGATGAGCCTGGGTGCGCTGGACTTCGGCATCCTGGTGGACGGTGCGGTGATCGTGGTCGAATCGACGCTGCTGATGCTCGGCCAGCGCCGCGCCGAACTGGGCCGTGCGTTGACCGCGATGGAACGGCTGCGCGTGGCCGCCGATTCGGCAATGAAAATGGCGCGACCGGCGGCGTTCGGCCAGCTGATCATCCTGCTGGTGTTCGCGCCGATCCTCACCCTGGAAGGCGTGGAGGGCAAGACGTTCCACCCGATGGCGGCGACCTTCATGCTGGCCCTGGTCGGTGCCTTCCTCTTCTCTTTCACTTTCGTTCCGGCGATGGCCGCACTGCTGGTGCGCGAGCCGAAGCTGAAGGACGGCGATGCCCATGCGAACGAGGGCGAGCACGAAACCAGGCTGATCCGCGTGCTGCGTGCGCGCATCGAACCGGTGATCCGCAAGGCCGTGGCGCATCCGCGCACGGTGGTGGCCGGTGCGGTGATGATGGTGGTGGTGGGCATCGGCTCGTTCTCGCTGCTGGGCCGTGAGTTCATGCCGACGCTGGACGAAGGCAACGTGGCGATGCAGGCCCTGCGCGTGCCGTCGACCTCACTGGAGCAGTCGCTGGCGATGCAGCTGGCACTGGAGAAGGCGATCGCCAAGCAGCCGGAAGTGGAGACCGTGTTCTCGCGTACCGGTACCGCCGAGGCGGCGATCGACCCGATGCCGACCAACATCTCCGACAGCGTGATCGTGCTGAAGCCGCGCAAGGACTGGCCCGATCCGAAGCTGGCCAAGGACGAACTGGTAGCGCGTTTCGAAGCGCTGGCCGGGCAACAGCTGGGCAACAGTTTCGAGTTCAGCCAGCCGATCGAGCTGCGCTTCAACGAGCTGATTTCCGGCGTGCGTACCGATCTGGCGGTGATGATCTTCGGCGATGACTTCAGCCAGCTGCAGAAGGTGGCCGACCAGGTGGCACTGAAGCTGCGTGCGGTGGATGGCGCGGCCGACGTGCGGGTGGAACAGATCTCCGGCCTGCCCACACTGAACGTGGCGATCGACCACGTGGCGGCGGCGCAGTACGGGCTGACCGCCGCGGATGTGAGTGACGCACTGTCCACCGGCATCGGCGGTACCACGGCCGGCAAGATCTTCGAAGGGGATCGCCGCTTCAACGTGGTGGTGCGCCTGGACGATGCCTCGCGCAACGATCCGGACCAGCTGGCGTCACTGCCGATCGCCACGCCGTCGGGACTGGTGATTCCACTGTCGTCGGTGGCCCGCATCACGGTCAGCGAAGGACCGAACCAGATCAGCCGCAACAACGGCAGCCGCCGCGTGGTGGTGCAGGCCAATGTGCGTGGCCGTGACCTGGGTGGTTTTGTGGGCGAGGCACAGGCCGCAGTGGCCGATGTGGCGCTGCCGCCGGGTGCCTACCTGACCTGGGGTGGCCAGTTCGAGAATCTGCAGCGCGCGGAGAAGCGGCTGGCGACGGTGGTGCCAGTGGTGTTCCTGCTGATCGGCAGCCTGTTGTTCATGGCCCTGCGCAGCGGCAAGGAAGCCATTCTGGTGTTCAGCTGCGTGCCGTTGGCGCTGGTCGGCGGCATCCTCGCGCTGCTGCTGCGTGGCATGCCGTTCTCGGTGTCGGCAGCGGTCGGCTTCATCGCCGTCTCCGGCGTGGCCACCTTGAACGGCCTGGTGCTGATGCAGGCGATCCGCGAACGCCTGGATGCCGGCGACCTGCCGCTGCAGGCGGCGATCAACGGTGCCTCCAGCCGCATCCGCGCGGTGCTGACCACGGCGCTGGTGGCGATCGTCGGCTTCATTCCGATGGCGATTGCCAGTGGTTCCGGAGCGGAAGTGCAGAAGCCGCTGGCGACGGTGGTGATCGGTGGCCTGATCACGGCTACCGTGCTGACCCTGCTGGTGCTGCCGACGTTTGCCGCGCGCGTGGCCAAGCCACGGGCGGTGGGGTGAGCTGAGAGGGGGTCGGAGCCCTTTCCGTGGGAAAGGGATCCGACCCCGTGACCGGGTCGGATCCCCGCCCGAAGGGCGGGGCTCTGACCCGATCACACGACGGTCAGGCCTTCTTGCGTTCGGCGATGTAGGCCTGGATCTGTTGTTCCAGCACCGGCAGCGGCACCGAGCCCTGCTTCAGCAGGGTGTCGTGGAAACCCTTGATGTCGAACTTGTCGCCAAGCTCCTTCTCGGCCTGCGCACGCAGGCGCACGATGGCGATCTCGCCCAGCTTGTAGCTCAGCGCCTGGCCCGGCCAGGAGATGTAGCGATCCACTTCGGTGGTCACTTCATGCTCGCTCAGCGCGGTGTGGTCGCGCAGGTAGGCCAGCGCCTGCTCGCGGGTCCAGCCCTTGCTGTGCACGCCGGTGTCGATCACCAGGCGCGCCGCACGCCACATTTCGTAGGTCAGGCGGCCGAAATCCTCGTACGGGGTTTCGTAGATGCCCATCTCCACGCCCAGCTTCTCGCAGTACAGCGCCCAGCCTTCGCCATAGGCGGAGATGTAGGCGTTGCGGCGGAACTCGGGCAGGTTCTTCTGCTCGGCGGCGATGGCGCCCTGCAGCGCGTGGCCCGGATCGGATTCATGCAGGGTCAGCGCCGGCAGGTTGTACAGCGGGCGCGATGGCAGGTTGTAGGTATTGAGCCAGTAGGTGCCCATGCCACCACGGCCGGCAGTCCAGAACGGCGCGATATCCGGCGGTACCGGCACGATGGTGAAGCGCGCGCGCGGCAGCGTCATGTACTTGCCGAGCTGGCCATCGGCGCGCTTGGAGATCCACGCAGCACGCGACAGCAGCTCTTCCGGCGTCTTGGCATAGAACTGTGGATCGGTACGCAGGAAGGTCAGGAACTCGGCGAAGCTGCCCTTGAACTTCACCTGCTTGATGATGTCGTTCATCTCGCCCTGGATGCGTGCGACTTCCTCCAGGCCGATGCGGTGGATCTCGTCAGGCGACAGGTCCAGCGTGGTGTATTCGTGGATCTGCTGCTTGTAGTACGCCTTGCCATCGGGCATCGCTTCGGCGGCCAGGGTGGTGCGCGCCTGCGGCACGTACTCGCTGACGAAGAAGGTGCGCAGCTGCTGGAACGCCGGCACCACCTTGCCGCTGATCGCCGCGCGCGCCTGCGCCTGCAGCCTGGCCTGTTCGGCGGCCGGAACAGTATTGGGCAGCTTCTTGAACGGCGCATACAGCGGCGATTCGGTCGGGTCCTTCAGCTCGGCGACGGTGGCGATGGACACCTCGCGGCCATCGAGCACCGCACGCGGCACGCTGAAACCACGCTTCAGGCCGGCGCGCATGTTCTCGGTCTGCTGACCGAAGTAGCGCGGTACGTCATTCAAGCGTGCGATGTAGTTCTGGTAGTCCTGCACGGTCTTCATCTCGCGCCGCGCCATGAAGGACAGGTTGGACCAGAACGAGGAGTCGGCGTTGAACGGCATCTCATAGCCGCGCAGGCGCACTTCCTCGGCCAGGTTGAACACCTGGTCGTGGTAGATCGCGTAGTTGACCTGGTTGTCGGGCGAGAGCGTCTTCGGATCGATCTTCTTCAATGCGGCCAGGGTTTCATCCCAGACCTTCAGGCGCGCCTGCTGCGCGGCCGGGCCGACGTCGGGCATGCGGGTGGCGTTGGCCGGGGCGTCTTCGTCCTCGCTGGCCTCGCCGCCGCCTTGCTGGCGCCATTTCCATTCCTTCTCATACAGTGCGCGGAAGGCGGCATCGGCAGGCGATTCGGTGGCGACGCTGGCCGGCGCGGCGGCGGGCGGCGCGGCCAGGGCCACGGCGGGGGCGGACAGGGCGATCAGCAGGGCAACGGCAAGACGGGTTTTCACGAGCACAGGTTCCCGGGAAGGCAGACCCCGATCATGGCACCCCCCACCGCCCGTGGCATGGGACGAAGGTCCTGCCTGCAACAAGGCAGGACCGGGCACCGGCCGCAGGCCGGGTCCCCAGCGCCGACCAGGTAGAGCCGACTGTTAGTCGGCTGCTCTTCTGCCAGATGTGGCAAAGCCCGCGCTCCGCGCGAAAGTCGACTGACAGTCGACTCTACCCACAGCAGACCGCGTCCCGGCGCAGCCTCAATGGCCGGCTTTGTCGCGTTTCCAGCCGCGGTGCTTGATGTCCAGGTGCAGGCTGTACAGCGCGGTGAACGCCGGGAACAGGTTCTGCAGCACGCCTACCGAGTCCTGCTTGGCCGAGAACAGGAAATAGCTCAGCGTCATCAGGCTGCCGATCACGCTCATGTACCAGAACAGGCGCGGGATGACCGGCTTGCCGGCGCGCTTGGAGGCAATGAACTGGACCAGCCAGCGGCCGCCGAACATCAGCGCGCCGGTATAACCGATCAGCTTCCAGCCGGTCACATGCAGGCCGGTCCAGTACAGCCAGGTCAACGGCTGGTCCAGCCAGTGCAGCTCCAGATCCATCAACGCTCCTCCACCGCGGTGCGCTTGCTGCGGGTGATCAGCCACGCCACGCCGCGCAGGTCGCGGATGCCGACCAGCGCGCGACCGAGGTTGTTGTACTTGGACACGCCTGCGGTGCGGTGACGGTGGTTGACCGGCACGCTGGTGGTCTTCCAGCCGGCGCGCTGCATCAGCGCCGGCAGGTAGCGGTGCATGTGGTCGAAGTACGGCAGGTCGAGGAACGCGCTGCGCTCGAACAGCTTGATGCCGCAGCCGGTATCGGGGGTATCGTCGCGCAGCATGCGCGCGCGGATGGCGTTGGCCCAGCGGCTGGCCCAGCGCTTGCTGCCGCTGTCCTGGCGGTTGACGCGCCAGCCGGCGAACAGCTTCACCTGGGCCTCGGCGGCATCGCGCGCGGCCAGCAGCTTGGGAATATCGGCCGGATCGTTCTGGCCGTCACCATCGAGGGTGGCGATCCACGGTGCGCGCGCGTGCTTGACGCCGGTGCGCACGGCGGTGCTCTGCCCGCTCTGGTTCACGTGGTGCAGCACCCGCAGTTCCGGCGTGGTCGCCTTCAGACCCTGCAGCACGGCCAGGGTGTCATCGCGCGAGTGGTCGTCGATGTAGACGATCTCGAACGGCAGCCGGCCGCGCAGCGCGGCGGTGATTTCAGCGACCAGCGGGGCGACGTTGTCACGCTCGTTGAACACTGGAACGACAACGGAAAGCTCGGGTTGGCTCATAAGGCACTCGGCCAAGGGGGGACAAAGAGCGCGCATTCTCCGAAACCGAGGTTATCCGAAGATGAACCCCGTGGCGTGAGGATCCATCCTCAGGCGCGATCGCCAAAATACTCGCGGCACCACTGCACCACAGGCGGCAGGCCTTCTTCGATCGGGGTCACCGCATCGAAGCCGAAAGCGTCATGTGCGCGCCGGGTATCGGCCATCGTGCGCACCATGTCGCCGGGCTGCATGGGCTTGTAGACCTTCTGCGCGGGGCGGCCGGCGGCCTGCTCGATGACGCTGATGAAGCGCTCCAGCTCGACCGGCGTATGGTTGCCGAGGTTGAACACCCGGTGCGGCACCGGGCCGTCGGCCGGTTGCGCGAGGGCGCCGAGGATACCGGACACAATGTCGGAGACATGTGTGAAATCGCGCTGCATGCGGCCTTCGTTGAACACGTCGATGGGGCGCCCGGCCAGCACCGCGCGCGAGAACAGCAGCGGTGCCATGTCCGGCCGGCCCCACGGGCCATACACGGTGAAGAAGCGCAGGCCGGTGGCATGCAGGCCGTACAGCTGCGCGTAGGTGTAGGCCATCAGCTCATTGGCCGCCTTGGTCGCCGCGTACAGCGAGCGCGGCTGGTCCACGCGCTGGTCTTCGGAGAACGGCGGCGTGGCCGAATCGCCGTACACCGAACTGCTGGAGGCATACACCAGGTGCTGCACGCCGCGATGACGGCACAGTTCCAGCATGTTGACGAAGCCGACCAGGTTGCTGTCAATGTAGGCCTGCGGGTTTTCCAGCGAATAGCGCACGCCGGCCTGCGCGGCCAGGTGGATCACTGCGGTCGGCTGCACTTGATCGAACAGCGCGGCCAGGCCGTCGCGGTCGGTCAGGTCCAGCGTGCGCAGGTCCAGCGCCGGGCACAGCGCGGCGACGCGGTCGCGCTTGATCTGCGGGTCGTAGTAGTCGTTGAAGTTGTCCAGGCCGACCACCGGCTGGCCCGCCTCCAGCAGCGCGCGGGCGGTATAGGCACCGATGAAGCCGGCAGCGCCGGTGAGCAGGATGGTCATTGCAGTTGCCTGGAAATCAATGAGTACAGGTGCAGAGGATACGCTGCGGGCTCAGAACAGCCCGAAACGCTTCTTGGCCACATTGGCGCGGCCGGGTTCGATCACGTCCTGGATCTTCTTCGCATCGAAGCGGTCGAGCAGCGCCTCGGCGCCCTTCTTCAGCTTCAGATCCATCTCTTCCGGATACAGCGGAACCAGGGTCATGAAGCTGATGATCTTGCCATCGTCCAGTTGCAGCGTGGCGAAGTCCTCCGGGGTGGTCACCGGCGGCAACACGATGGCACCGTCGAAGCCCACCCCCGGCGCATAGGGCTCGCTGGGATGGCCGTTGGGAATGGTGTGGCCGAAGCCCAGCCAGGTGTCGTACTCGTGCGGCAGCCGCGCCATGCCCTTCAGAAGGCGCACCGGCCAGTAGTTGCGCTCGTCCTCGAAGGCGTCCTGGGAGATCGGCCAGTCGGCCGGCAGGGTCACCATCAGCTCCATGTAGCGCGGCACGTCCGCATCCACTTCCGCTGGCACGGTCATCGGCAGGTCGCTCATGCCGGAGGTGACCAGGCGCAGGTACGGGAACTGGTCATTGGCCGGCACCACATGCACGTCGATGTGCACCAGGTCGGAGATGATTTCGTGGAAGACACCGGAAACCGGGCCGAGATGGCGCTCGATGTGGGCGCTGATCGCCTCGATGTGTGCTTCGCCCTGTGGCGGGGTGAAGTCCTTCTGGCGGCTGTGCACCATGATCGGGCTGCCGCCCGGGCTGACGTCGTCGAATGTGTTGCTCATGTCCTGCTCCCTGGATGAGGCCACGGACCGGAGAGCGATGCATCCCCCGGTGTGCGCGGCGGTGCGTTCCCTGTCATCTGCAGGACACGGCAGGAACAGGCCGCATCCCCTGGCGCTGCGCCGGGCTCAGCCCTGGCGCGTACGCAGCTTTTCCAGCACGCCGTCCAGGGTATCCAGGTCGGTGTAGTGGATGATCAGCTTGCCCTTGCCGCCCCGGCCGTGGCTGATCGCCACCTTGGCGCCCAGCGCTTCGGACAGCTCGGTTTCCAGCGAGGCGATGTCGGCCTGCTGCACCTTCGGCGTGGCGACCGGGCGGTTGCTCGGCACCTTGCCGGCGGCGAAGGCCTGCGCACGGCGCTCGACCTCGCGCACCGACCAGCCTTCATCGGCCGCTTCCTGTGCCAGCTTGCCGGCCAGCTCGGGGGCCAGGGTCAGCAGCGCGCGGGCATGGCCCATTTCCAGGCGGCGGGTTTCCAGCAGCAGGCGGATCGCCACCGGCAGCTCCAGCAGGCGCAGCAGGTTGGACACCGCCGCGCGCGAGCGGCCGACGGCCTCGGCGGCCTCGGCATGGGTCAGGGTGAATTCGCTGATCAGGCGCTGCAGCGCCTCGGCTTCTTCCAGCGGGTTGAGGTCTTCGCGCTGGATGTTCTCGATCAGCGCCATCGCGATGACGGTGCGGTCTTCCAGCTCGCGCACCACCACCGGCACTTCGTCCAGCCCGGCCAGCTGCGAGGCGCGCCAGCGGCGCTCACCGGCAACGATTTCGTAGTTGCCCGCCGGCAGCTGGCGCACCAGGATCGGCTGGATCACACCCTGCGACTTGATCGAGTCGGCCAGCTCGGACAGCTTGCCCTCGTCCATCTCGCGGCGCGGCTGGTACTTGCCCGGCTGCAGCTGGCCCACGGCCAGCTTGCGCAGCACTTCGCCCGGCAGCGGCTCGATCACCGCGGTGGTGGCCTGCACCTGGCTGACCGCCCCCTTGGGACCCAGCAGCGCATCCAGGCCACGGCCGAGGCCTCGCTTCTTGGCTGCCGGCTTGCTGCTGGTCATCAGACGGTCTCCACGGCCTTGGCGGCCTTGTTGCGTTCGTTGTTGCGGCGGATGATCTCGCCGGCCAGGCCCAGGTAGGCGACGCCACCGCGCGAGGCGCGGTCATAGCCGACGATGCTCTGGCCATGGCTGGGCGCTTCGGCCAGGCGCACGTTGCGCGGCACGATGGTGCGGAACACGCGGTCGCCGAAGTGCTCGGTGAGCTCGGCCGACACCGCGTTGGCCAGGTTGTTGCGCACATCGAACATGGTGCGCAGCACGCCTTCGATCTCCAGCGCCGGGTTCAGGCTGGTACGCAGCGCTTCGATGGTTTCCACCAGCGCGCTCAGGCCTTCCAGTGCGTAGTACTCGCACTGCATCGGCACGATCACCGAATCGGCGGCGGCCAGCGCGTTGAGCGTCAGCAGCGACAGCGCCGGCGGGCAGTCGATCAGGATGTAGTCGTATTCGTCGCGGATCGGCGCCAGCGCGCGCTTCAGGCGCTGCTCGCGCTCGCTCTGGCCCATCAGCTGGATTTCGGCGGCGGTCAGGTCGATGTTGCCCGGCAGCAGGTCGTAGCCTTCGGCAGTCTGCACGCGCACATCGGCGGCGCTGTTCTCGCCCAGCAGCAGATCACAGGTGGAAGCGGCCAGCTCACGCTTGTCCACGCCGCTGCCCATGGTCGCGTTGCCCTGCGAGTCCAGGTCGACCAGCAGCACGCGCTTGGGGGCGTTGGCCAGGGAAGCGGCCAGGTTGACGGCGGTCGTGGTCTTGCCGACGCCACCCTTCTGGTTGGCGATGGCGATGATGCGGGCCATGCAGGTGTGCCTCGTCGACGGATGGTTGGGACCGGTCATTATGCGTACAACCGGCCCCGGGCGGAAATCGTGAATCGCCAACCTCTTGTTCCACAAGGGGCTGGCGATGGCAATCAGGGGCCTGTAACAGTGACCAGGTGGCGTTCGCCGGCCAGGCCGGGCACGCTCAGCGGGGTCACCTCGCGCACCTGCCAGCCAGCCGGCAGCTCCGCGATCTCCTCATGGGGATAGACGCCCTTCATGGCCAGCAGTACGCCACCGGGGCGCAGCAGATGGCCACCGACACGGACGATGCCGGCCAGGGTGTCCATCGCGCGCGCGGTCAGCTGGTCGTAGCGACCGGCCTCGTCCAGGGCCTCGGCGCGCGATTCGGCCACGCGGGCGTTGTCCAGGCCGAGCTGGCGCACGGCTTCGCGCATGAAGCGCGCCTTCTTGCCGTTGCTCTCGACCAGGGTGACCTGCAGGCCCGGGCAGGCGATCGCCAGCGGGATGCCGGGCAGCCCGGGGCCGGTACCGAGGTCGGCCAGGCTGCCATCGGCCACGAACGGCTGCATCGCCAGCGAATCGAGCAGGTGGCGGGTGACCATCTCCTGCGGATCGCGGATGGCGGTGAGGTTGTAGGTGCCGTTCCAGCGGTGCAGCAGGGCCAGATAGCGCAGCAGCGGCGGCGCCAGTGCGGCGTCCAGGCCCATGCTGGCCAGGCCCTGTTCCAGCGTGGCGGCCACGCTGGCGGGAAGTGGGTGTTCGCTCATGCCGGCATTATCGCCGGTTTTGCACGCCGATTCCCCGCTTCAGTGCGGATACCAGGCCAATGCGGCGCGGAACTGCCCGGTGGCCTGCCACTCATGTAGATGCCAGCGCGCGGCCTCGCCCAGTTCCGGGTCGCACCAGCGCAGGTGCAGGGTGCCATCGGCCCCTGGCGCCAGCTGCAGGCGGTGCAGGCCGAACGAGATGCCCTGCCCGTGCGCTTTCAGCATCGCTTCCTTGGCGCACCACACGCGGAAGAACCAGTGCTCGCGGCCGGCCTCGTCCAGGCTCTCCAGCCAGGCCACCTCGGCGGGGTGGAAGAAGCGCTGCACGATTTCCAGCAGCCGCGCGCGCGGCCGCAGCAGTTCCAGGTCCACGCCCAACCGCACGCCTTCACCCAGCGCGACCAGCAGCACCTCGCCGCTGTGGCTCCAGCCGGTGCCGTAGTGCGCCAGTGCGCCGCTCAGTTCCGGCCGGCCCTTGTCATCGCGGACCAGCGGCAGCGTCTCGGGGTCGGCACCCAATGCCTGCGCCAGCACCTGCCGCGCCTGCGGTTCACCGCGGTGACCCGGCACGTGCGGGCAGCGCCAGACCGTCACCGGACCGAAGCGCCACGGGCCGTCGAGGGTGGCTGGCAGGCTCATCCGCACGCGCCCATCACGCAATTGCACGACGGGTTCACGGCCGTGCGCGTCAACTGGTCACAGTTCCCCACCGGAGGTTCGATCATGGGCATCATCATCTGGCTGATCGTCGGCGGCATCGTAGGCTGGCTGGCCAGCATCATCATGAAGCGCGACGCCCAGCAGGGCATCATCCTCAATATCGTGGTCGGCATCGTCGGCGCGCTGATTTCCGGCTGGCTGTTCGGCGGCGGCATCAACGAAGCGATCACCCTCCGCACCTTCCTGTTCTCGCTGATCGGTGCGGTCATCCTGCTGGCGATCGTCAACCTGTTCACCCGCAAGAGCATACGGTGATCTGAGGGGTAGCGCCGGGCCATGCCCGGCGTCTACCTGCCGCCGCTGTGCTCGCCGGGCATGGCCCGGCGCTACCTCAACCCAGCTGCACCCACGCCGGCGCATGGTCGCTCGGGCGTTCCCAGGTGCGCGGCTCGCGGTCGATGCCCGAGGCCACCGCGCTGCCCTTCAGCGCATCGGAGACCAGGGTCAGGTCGATGCGCAGGCCCAGGTTGCGGCGGAAGCCGGCCGCGCGGTAATCCCACCAGCTGAACACACCGGCTTCGTCGTTGTGCAGGCGGAAGCCATCGTGCAGGCCCAGCTGCAGCAGCTTGTTGAGCGCGCCGCGCTCGGCGGTGGAGGTCAGGATGTGGTTGTCGTTCCACACCTCCGGATCGTGCACGTCGCGCGCGTCCGGGGCGATGTTGAAGTCGCCCATCACGATCAGCTTCGGGTGCCGCTGCAGTTCTTCGGCGATCCAGGCATGCACTGCCTCGAGCCAGCGCAGCTTGTAGTCATACTTGTCGGTGCCGATGTCCTGGCCGTTGACCACGTACAGGTTGATCACCCGCAGGTCGCCGAAGGTACCGGCAATGACGCGCTTCTGTTCGTCCTCGAAGCCGGGAATGCCGATCTGCACGTCCTGCGCCGGCTCACGCGACAGCAGTGCCACGCCGTTGTAGGTCTTCTGGCCGGCGAACACGCTGCGGTAGCCGGCGGCGATCAGCGCAGAGTCGGGGAACTTGTGGTCCTCCAGCTTGGTTTCCTGGATACCGACGATGTCCGGGCCGAACTCCTTGAGCCACTGCTCCAGGTGCGGCAGGCGGACATTGAGCGAATTGACGTTCCACGAGGCGATCTTCATGGGGGCATTCTACCCGGGTGGGCGGGGCTGGGCTCGGCCTGGATTCCCGTGTAGAGCCGAGCCCATGCTCGGCTGCATTGATCGGGCACCCAGCCAACAGCAGCCGAGCGTGGGCTCGGCTCTACAGAAGCATCGGGCCCTGATTCAGTAGAGCCACGCCCTGCCTGGGTTCACCGCAGCAGCAGCTTCAACAACCCTGCAATCTTCGAATACGGCGGCCGCAGCCGGTCGCTGGCCGCCCAGCGTGACTGCCACAGCACCGGCAGCCGCTTGCTCATCGCGTCGAACCCGGCCCGGCCGTGGTACGCGCCCATGCCGCTGGCCCCTACCCCGCCAAACGGCAGGCCGTCGGCGGCGAAGTGCAGCAGCGTGTCGTTCACCGTCACCCCGCCGGCCACCACCTGGCCGAGGATGCGCTCCACCGTCGCCGTGTCGTGGCTGAAGGGATACAGCGCCAGCGGCCGGTCACGGGACAACACGTCGGCCAGCGCCGCCTCCAGATCCGGATAGGCCCGCACCGGCAGGATCGGCCCAAAGATCTCCTCGCGCATCAGGTCCAGGTCGTCCGGCGGGTCCAGCACCACGGTTGGCACCAGCAGACGCTCGCGGTCGGCGCGCGCCTCGTCCACCTGCGCCAGCGGAATGACCGGCACGCCGCGTTCGCGCGCCTGCGCCAGATAGCCCTGCAGGCGCCGGTACTGGCCGTCGTTGATGATGCGGGTGTAATCGTCGGCACCGCTGAAGTCGCCATAGCGCTCGCGCACCTGCTGCTGCAGCGCCTGCACGAACTCGCGCTGGCGCACGGTATCGATCAGCACGTAATCCGGCGCGATGCAGGTCTGCCCGGCGTTGAACCACTTGCCGGTAGCCAGCCGCGCGGCCGCCTTGTCCAGCGGGAAATCGCGGCAGATGATGGCCGGCGACTTGCCGCCCAGTTCCAGCGTGACCGGCACCAGATGCTCGGCGGCGGCGGCCATCACCTTGCGGCCAACGGCCGTCGAGCCGGTGAACAGCAGATGGTCCAGCGGCAGCGAGGAGACTGCTGCGGCTACATCCGCCCCACCCTGCACCACCGCCACGCGGTCAGGCGGAAACACGCTGGCCAGCAGATCGGCCAGGAACGCACTTGTGCGTGGCGTGTGTTCGGAAGGCTTCAGCAGCACGTGGTTGCCGGCGGCAATCGCGGTGGCCAGCGGCACTAGTGCCAGCGTGACCGGGTAGTTCCAGGGCGAGATCACCCCGACCACGCCCAGCGGCGTCGGCCGCAGCTGCGCGCGCGCCGGCCACAGCCGCCAACCGGCACCGACGCGCTGCGGCTTCGACCAGCGCCGCAGGTGGCGGCGCAGGTGGTCGATGGCCGACAGCACACTCATCCCATCGGCCAGTTTCGATTCAACGTGGGCGCGATGGCCGAAGTCCTCGGCGATGGCCTGCGCCATTTCGTCCAAGCGCGGCTTCAATGCCTCGCGCAGGCGGTGCAGGTCATTCTCGCGCTGGTCGAGCGAAGGGCGCTGCGACTGCCAGGCGCTGCGCAGGGTGTGCAGGATGGCGGGGAGGTCGGCTGGGGCGATGGTGGTCATGGGCCGATTGTAGGGTCGAGCCGTGCTTGGCTCGCATGCCAACCTTCACGTCCTGGCACGGGGTCTCATTCGGACACCTCCCAACCGCCTTGCATGCGTTCACCCTCGCATGCAAACCCGTCCATCACTACGCCTTCTTCTGGTCGGTAGGTTCTGCCGGGCATGAATGAGGTTCTGGCAAATCAAGCGGGATTTTGATCGGGTACTCGGGGCTGCTGTACGCGTAACAGGAGGTGGTGACCTGAATCTCATCGCAGGGCAGGAAATGCACGGTGATGCCGCAGACGTCCTGGCCGGTGTAGTCCGGGACGGGGACGACTTTGCTTTGCCTGCGCTTCTGCGCCAGGATTTTTTCTCTCCAAGCCAGAACTTTGGACCAATCTTCTGTCCCAGGAAAATCTATCGAGCTTCCTGCACCCGTTTCCCAGTCAACCCGCACCGTCA
Source organism: Stenotrophomonas sp. SMYL89 (assembly GCF_036319985.1). NCBI lineage: Bacteria > Pseudomonadati > Pseudomonadota > Gammaproteobacteria > Lysobacterales > Lysobacteraceae > Stenotrophomonas > Stenotrophomonas sp. SMYL89. The sequence continues at coordinate 302,806 of NZ_JAWIRW010000003.1, forward strand.
GCCCCGGATACCAGCGCTCTGGTGCACCGTAGCAGCAGCCTCCACCCCCGCCTTGATATGGGCCAATGATGTCAACGGCTGAACGACCATCGACACTGAACCGGTTGATCGCCCAGTGGGTGTGGTTGACGCCATAGATCGCACTCGCATCCACAGCGTAGGCAGACAAGAGCAGAGGTGGGCCAGCAAGAAATGCCAGCGCCACGCGCTTCAAAGCAAACATCATTGAAACTCCATAATGTATAGCCCTCATTTCTTGTCCGAGGGCACCAATGCCCTACTCAGGCGCAAACTCCCGCCTCCAGTCACGCAGCATCTCGACCTCCCGCGCGATCAGTGCTGATTCTGCTGCGGGCGCGTCGGAGAACTGTTCGCCCGACACTGGAATCCTCTTCAGGGGGACATTCCGATCACCTACGAAGAAGTGGGGTGTAAAGCAGTAAGGCTCATCCCCCGATTCCGTGGGCTGCTTCACCAACGTCGCGAACACGGCATTCGTCGGCACGCTCGGTTTGGCGGCTGAACACCACGGATGCGACGAGACGATGTCCTGAATCCGCGCACCAGCCCGACGTAACTCCGTGGGACTGAAAACCTTGCCGAGAGAGACGCGATGTACCCGATAGGTGTCGACTTCCGGTTGCGCCTCGACAAGCCATCCTGAGTTGTCATGCGATGTGCAACTGCAATCGCAGGTCACCAGCGTTGCGTTTGGTACGGCGTTGTTCCAGGACAGCCAGACCTTCTCTGTCTTGCAAAGTTGTTTGATCACGGGCGATCTTTCCTCGACTCGCAGGCTTCCCTGCGGTGTCGCACCGTCGGCAGCTACATGCGTTTCAGCGCCAGCCGCTGACGCTGAGACAGTGATGATCGCTGCCAGAAGTACCCTGCGCATGTCCCGATCCGATTCGATGAATCACACATGCTATGGGGCGTACTGACGAACAAAGGGAGTTCGGGCCATTTGCGTCAGAAGTTGGCAGTTCTTGCTAGAAGCCCCCGTCTTCCGTTTGGCTGGATACGTCATCCCGCACCGGTACGATCAAATACTGGGCTGATATGTAGATTCGTACTTGTTTCATTGCCGCACGACGTCAGCGCGCTGAAGGTAGTGTTCCACCTCCAATAACATGCGTAGATGCGACGCGTATTTGCATTTCTGACCGGATGTCTTCTCATGGCCGGAACTGCCGATGCCAGCGAGCAGTCCATTGATGTCGCGGAAGTCGGCCTGAACGCCGAGCACGAACACATCCCGTTGGTAGGCGACACCCTGGCTACCGTCGTCGGCGATCTCGAGGGCGATGCCACACCCGGTGCCAGTATTGGCAGGGTGCTCGAGATACTTGCAGAGAGACTCGAACGTACGACCTGCTATCTACAGCCCCCCGTCAAAGACAGCTCACGTTCGTCCGGCGTGACCTGCGGCGGACCCGATGTAGACAGCGTCTTCCCGTACTACACCGCCTTGCGGCAGGCGAAGACACCAGCAGAGCACGAGAGTCGGGGCCGTCGCTTCCTGGACGCCTATACGGCGTTGCTCAGGGATGCGCCGGATGTCGCCCTCACGCGACCAAACGAAGATGAGGCGGCAGATGGGTTGTTACATGTGCTCTTCCCGTTCAAGGCCTGGGACGAGAAGCTGAACGTTCCACGCCATGACGTGTACTTCCCGTTTGTTCCTGTGTGCAACCTCGTTGTCGCTCGCGCTGCGCGCTGCCCGGAAGCCGACCAGTTGCGCAGAAAGATCGAGCAGGCAGGCGATGAGAGTGAACAGCGCTTGTTGTGCATCAAGGAGTTCTCGAGGCGACAGCTGGCGGAGGAAGGTGAATGTCCCGAAGTGACCAACACGAGCCCCTGATGCCCATCGCATGCTCCCGCCTGAAGATGACGGTTTCCTGGAGAATGAACTTGTTGAGCTTGATCTTAACTCTGCTTGCAACACTGGCTTCAACAGAGGATACGAAGGCTGGCAGCGGGAGATGGGTGCACGCTGGCAGCAACATCACACTGCGATACGACGGCGAGGAGAGCGGTCGCTACCGGAACCTGTCGGTGATGAAGCAGGGCAAACTGGTGCGCCGCATGGCACTCGGCAAGCGCTCGTACTCTCTGTTCGAGTACGACCCCGATCCGACGACGTCCCCTGACGGTCGGTATGTGCTTGTCACTGACTTGGAATCCGGGGAGGTTGGCTTGACGGATGGGCGCGGTTCTCTGCATGAAAGGCAGTACTGCGGTTTCATCGACACACAAAGCGGCTGCCTGTTCGCGCGTCAGACCGGGCAATTCTGTGGAGGGCAGTTCAATGACGCTGGCGCCTGGGTATCTTCGGCGCTTCCAGAGCTGATCCTTGCTGATGGGCGCCCCACCGCAGAGGACTATGTCTCAGGCCGCCTGAGTCCCTCGGATGCACCCGATGGTTCCCTCGACAATCTGCTTCGCTGCGACCCACCAGGCCCAGGCAACAGAGACCACTACGAGAAGCTGATCGATGCGGGGATCTTTAACGTCACTCCCTCGCAGAGAAGGGCGCTGTACGGCGGGTAGAGCCTACTGTTGATCGACTGCACCAGGCTCTAACTTGCACTGACTACCGCGATTGAGTCAGATCCCTTTCGCATGCGAAAGGGATCTGACCCCGGGCGCGATACGGGCTGTGGCTTCGGATGCTTGTCAACCGCGATGACGGCATTGAGTGCTGTCTGTTCGCGTCTGCGGAGCTTTGTGCCGCGCGTTGCACGGTCGCCGAGCATGGCTCGGCGCTACAGGGAAACGAAAAGGCCGTGGTCTGCACCACGGCCTCTCCTTCATCTGATGAACATCATTCTTACTTGGTGATATCCACGTCCTTGGTCTCGCGCAGGAACAGGCCGCCGATCACCACCGACATCAGCGCGATGATGATGGGGTACCACAGGCCGTAGTACAGGTTGCCGGTACCGGCCACCAGCGCGAAAGAGATCGCCGGCAGGAAGCCACCGAACCAGCCGTTGCCGATGTGGTACGGCAGCGACATCGAGGTGTAGCGGATGCGGGTCGGGAACAGTTCCACCAGGTAGGCAGCGATCGGGCCGTAGACCATGGTCACGTACAGCACCAGCAGCCACAGCATGAAGATGGTGCCGGCGATGTTGATGCGGGCGCCATCAGCCTTGGCCGGATAACCGGCGGTGGTCAGCGCGGTCTTCAGTTCGGCACCGAACGCATCGGCCTTGGCCTTGCCTTCTTCCTTGCTCAGGCCAGCGGCTTCATACGAGGTGACGCTGGCGCTGCCCACGTTCACCATCGCCAGCGAACCGGCGGCGGCGGGCTGCACGTCATACGGCACACCGGCCTTGGTCAGCGCGGCGGTAGCCACGTCGCAGGAGCTGGTGAACTTGCGCAGGCCGACCGGATCGAACTGGAACGAGCAGGTGTTCGGATCGGCCACGACCAGCGCCGGCGAACTGCTGCGGGCTTCTTCGATGGCCGGGTTGGCGAAGTGGGTCAGGCCCTTGAAGATCGGGATGTAGGTGACGGCCGCCAGCAGGCAGCCGGCCAGGATGATCTTCTTGCGGCCGATGCGGTCGGACAGCCAGCCGAAGAAGATGAAGAACGGCACGCCCAGCGCCAGCGCCGCGGCAATCAGCAGGTAGGAGGTGGTGGCGTCGACCTTCAGCATGCTGCTCAGGAAGAACAGCGCGTAGAACTGGCCGCCGTACCAGACCACGGCCTGGCCGGCCGCAGCGCCGAGCAGGACCAGCAGCATCAGCTTCAGGTTGCCGCCCTTCAGGCTGTCACGGAACGGGGTCTTGGAACCCTTGCCCTCGGACTTCATCTGCTGGAACAGCGGCGATTCGCTCAGCTGCAGACGGATCCACACGGACACGCCCAGCAACAGGATCGAGACCAGGAACGGGATGCGCCAGCCCCAGGCTTCGAAGGCTTCATTGCCGAGGAAGTAGCGGCAGGCCAGGATGATCAGCAGCGACATGAACAGGCCGAGCGTGGCGGTGCACTGGATGAAGCTGGTGTACAGGCCGCGCTTGTCATCCGGCGCATGCTCGGCCACGTAGGTGGCGGCACCGCCGTACTCGCCGCCCATCGCCAGGCCCTGGGCCAGGCGCAGCACGATCAGGATCACCGGTGCCGCGAAGCCGATCGTGGCGTAGTTGGGCAGTACGCCGACCAGGAAGGTCGAGATGCCCATGATCAGGATCGTGACCAGGAACGTGTACTTGCGGCCGATACGGTCGCCGAGGCTGCCGAAGAACGCCGCGCCGAACGGGCGCACGAAGAAGCCGGCGGCGAACGCCAGCAGGGCGAAGATCATGCCGGTGGTTTCGTTGACACCACTGAAGAACTGCTTGGCGATGATGGCCGCGAGCGAGCCGTACAGGAAGAAGTCATACCACTCGAAGACCGTGCCGAGGCTCGAGGCGAAGATGACCTTCTTGTGGCCCTTGGTCAGGGTGCCCGCTGGATTGTGCGGGCTTGATGCAGTGCTGGACATGGGACGTTTTCCCTCTGTAGGTGCCGACCTGGGTCGGTGGGTGCCGACCGTTGGCCGGCACTCAGTTCGGTAGGTGCCGGCCGTTGGCCGGCACGCTCTTAGAAGCTGTACTTCGTGGTGAACTGCAATCGGGTGATATCACCCTTGTTGCCGTTCTCCACTTCGCGACGGCCGTACATCAACTCCGCGCCGATATCGACCTTGGGCAGCGGCGAATAGAAGATGTTGCCGCGGATGCTCTGCACGCTCTTGGTCACCAGCGGGCCGAGAATGCTGTCGTTGTCGTAGTCGCTGCGCGCGTAGATCAGGTTGGTGCGCAGCTTCGGCGAGAACGCATGCCGCCAGCCCACGTAGCCGGCAAGCACGCCGGTCGGGTTGAGCTCGTCGCGGGCCACGTCATAGGCACTGTCGGCGGTGATGCCCAGGCCGATGTAGCGGGCGATGCCTTCGCCGCCGGTCAGCTGGTAGTGCAGCGAATCGCTGTCACCCATCACCCACTTGCCGCCCAGGGTCAGGCCGCCAGCCACCTTGTCGGCCTTGGCGCCGGTGGCCTGGTTGTCGACCTTCAGCTGACGGACGATGCCGCCGACACCGAAGGTGCCCCAATCACCCTTCCAGCCATAGCGCATGGTCAGATCGGGCAGGCTGCCACGGTCGGAGTTGGCACTGGCGTTGGTCCATGCGCCGGTGACCGGGTTGCGGGTACCGGTGAGGGTGGTGGTTTCCGGGTTTTCCAGCGCGACGCTGAAGCCGCCCTGGGTGTAGCGCACCTGGGCCTGGCGCACGAAGATCACGCCGTCGGTGGGACCGACGAAGTCGACCGCTTCGGGCAGTGCGGCCGCGTCCATGAAGTTGGACCAGGTCTGGCCGGCCATCCAGTTGTTCCAGTACATGTAGGCGTGGCGCAGGGTCACACCGTAGGTATTGGTGGCGGTCTGGTTGCCCAGCGAATTGCCGAAGAAATCCATCTCGAAGAACGCACCGGCCTTGTTGCCCGATTCGCTCACGTTGTCGATGCCCAGGTTGAAGCGCGAGAACTTGGCGTGGGCGTTGAAGTCGGTGCCCGAACGCTTGCCGCTGCCGCCGGCGCCTTCCACCGGGGTCTGGCCCGGCAGGTACAGCGAGCGGCCGGTGGCGTCGTCGGCCAGCTGGCCATCGCTGGTCTGGGTGGCCAGGAAGTCGGCCTTGATGAAGCCGCCGATCTTGACCGTGGTACCCGGCGCTGCGCCCGGGGTGATGGTGGTGACCTGGATCGGCTGCTTGCCGGCCGGCACCTGTGCGACCGGCTTCTGCTCGGCCTGCACCGTGCGCACTTCGGTCACCGCCTGCTGGGTCTGGCTGATCTGGGTCTGTTGTTGTTGCTGCGAAGACAGCAGCAGCTGGACCTGGCGTTCCAGTTCGGCAACGCGTGCTTCCAGTGCCTTCTCTTTGGCGGTCTCTGCGAACGCCATGCCCGGTGCGACCAGGGCGACCAACAGGCAGGCCGCCAAAGGTTTGCGCACGGCTTTCAACGTACGGTGGCTCATGTTGCCCTCTCTCCCAAGTGGCAAGGTGATGCCGCGCGTGGGGCACGGTCGAGCCGAGACTGCGGGGCGATTATGTATAGCGGCTATTCGCCATTGGTCGAACCCGGCCCTGCTGGGCGCTCACTTTCGACCATGGTCTAACCAGGGTGGTGACGCGGCCGGGGGTGGATGGGGCAAACTGAGGGGGATCGGTCGCCGCAATGCTGCGACCGCACACACAAAGTCAACGTGCAAGTGAGGGTGCCATGGCTGATATCTACCCCGTCGATCCGCAGTTCGCCGCCAAGGCACGCATCGACAAGACGTCCTACCAACAGCAGTACCAGGCTTCGGTGACCGACCCGGATGGTTTCTGGGGCAAGGCCGCCGAACGGCTGGAGTGGATGCGCAAGCCGACGAAGATCAGGAACGTCAGCTACGACCTGTCCGACTTCCACATCAAGTGGTTCGAGGATGGCGAGCTCAATGCCAGCGTGAACTGCCTGGATCGCCAGCTCGAGAAGCGCGGCGACAAGACCGCCCTGCTGTTCGAGCCGGACGGCCCGGATGCACCCGCCCAGCACGTGACCTATCGCGAGCTGTACGAGCGCACCTGCCGCCTCGGCAATGCGCTGCGCAACCTCGGGGTCAGGAAGGGCGACCGCGTCACCATCTACCTGCCGATGATCGTCGACGCCGCCGTGGCCATGCTGGCCTGCGCGCGCATCGGTGCGATCCACTCGGTGGTGTTCGGTGGCTTCGCGCCGAACTCGATCGCCGACCGCGTCAGCGACTGCCAGAGCAAGCTGATCATCACCGCCGACGAAGGCCTGCGCGGTGGCCGCAGGATTCCGCTGAAGGCCAACGTCGATGCCGCGCTGAAGCTGCCCGGCACCAATACCGTGGAAACCGTGCTGGTGGTGCGCCACACCGGCGGCGCGGTGGACATGCAGGCGCCGCGCGACCGCTGGTTCCATGATGTGGTGGACAGCCAGCCGGCCAGCTGCGAGCCGGAACGCATGAACGCGGAAGACCCGCTGTTCATCCTCTACACCTCCGGTTCCACCGGCAAGCCGAAGGGCGTGCTGCATACCACCGGCGGCTACCTGCTGTACGCGGCCTACACCCATGAAGCGGTGTTCGACCTGCGCGAGGACGACATCTACTGGTGCACCGCCGACGTCGGCTGGGTCACCGGCCACAGCTACATCGTGTACGGGCCGCTGGCCAACGGCGCGACCTCGCTGATGTTCGAAGGCGTGCCGAACTACCCGGACACCTCGCGCTTCTGGAACGTCATCGACAAGCACAAGGTCAGCATCTTCTACACCGCCCCGACCGCCATCCGTGCGCTGATGCGCGAGGGCGAGGAGCCGGTGAAGAAGACCTCGCGCACCTCGCTGCGCCTGCTCGGCAGCGTGGGCGAGCCGATCAATCCGGAAGCCTGGCGCTGGTACTACGAGGTGGTCGGCGACAGCCGTTGCCCGATCGTCGATACCTGGTGGCAGACCGAGACCGGCGGCATCCTGATCTCGCCGCTGGCCGGTGCGATGGATCTGAAGCCGGGTTCGGCCACCCTGCCCTTCTTCGGCGTGCAGCCGGCGCTGGTCAATGCTGATGGCGAGATCCAGGACGGCCCGACCGAGGGCAACCTGATCATCCGTGACTCCTGGCCGGGCCAGATGCGCACGGTGTACGGCGACCACCAGCGCTTCATCGATACCTATTTCCGCACCTACCCGGGCAGCTACTTCACCGGCGACGGTTGCCGCCGCGACGAGGACGGCTATTACTGGATCACCGGCCGCGTTGACGACGTGATCAACGTGTCCGGCCACCGCATCGGCACCGCCGAAGTGGAAAGCGCGCTGGTCTCGCACCCGAAGGTGGCCGAGGCGGCCGTGGTCGGTTTCCCGCACGACGTGAAGGGCCAGGGCATCTATGCCTACGTGACCCTGGTGGCCGAAGAGGCGCCGAGCGACGAACTGCAGAAGGAACTGGTCGCCTGGGTACGCAAGGAAATCGGCCCGATCGCCACGCCGGACCACCTGCAGTGGGCGCCGGGCCTGCCGAAGACCCGCTCGGGCAAGATCATGCGCCGCATCCTGCGCAAGATCGCCGAGAACGCGCCCGACCAGCTTGGCGACACCTCGACCCTGGCCGACCCGTCGGTGGTGGCGTCGCTGGTGGACGAGCGCAAGGTGCGCTGATGGCGTGACTGCAGGCGCAGGACGCGCCAGGGACGTGGCCGGGAGGAGGGACCCGGCCGCGTCCGACCCGTCCTGCACCTGCCATCACGTCGCTCTTTTCCCTGATCGATAAGCTCGACCCATGACCACCCTCCTGATTGCCGATGACCACCCGCTGTTCCGCGAAGCCCTGCGTGGCGCCGTGCAGCGGGTCATCCCTGGCGTGCAGTTGTTCGAGGCCGACAGCGTGGAAGCGCTGTATGCACTGGCCGATCAGCACAACGACGCCGACCTGGTCCTGATGGACCTGAACATGCCCGGTGCGCAGGGCTTCAACGCACTGGTGCACATGCGCTCGCTGCACCCGCACCTGCCGGTGGTGGTGGTCTCCGCGCGCGAAGAAGCGACGGTGATGCGGCGTGCGCTCGACCACGGCGCGCTGGGCTTCATTCCCAAGTCGGCCGACTCGGACACCATCGGCCATGCGCTGGGCACCATCCTCGATGGCGAGACCTGGGCACCACCGGAAGCGCACAACGTGCCACCGACCGAGCGAGAGGAGCGCGAAGTCGGGCAGCGTCTGCGCGAGCTGACCCCGCAGCAGTTCCGCGTGCTGCAGATGCTGGGCGCAGGCCGCTTGAACAAGCAGATCGCCTACGACCTCAACGTCTCCGAAGCAACGATCAAGGCCCACGTCACCGCCATCCTGCGCAAGCTCGGCGTGACCAACCGCACCCAGGCCGTGCTGATGGCCGGCAAGCTGGCCATCGACGACGACGCCATTGTGCTGCCGCCGGAAGAAGATTGACCGTGACGGGCTGCGGAGCCGAGCATGGGCATCTCATGATGCCCTTGTAGAGCCGAGCCCACGCTCGGCTGCTCTTCGTCTGAAGACCACACTAGTCCCGCAGAGGCCACCTGCTCCAGGCGTGGGGATATTCACCGAGACAGTTGGCCAGCCCTGCGCGTACTGGATTGGCCGCGATATACACCGCCTGCGTGCGCAGGCATTCATCCCTGCGCAACGCATGGTCGTAGTACCCCGGCTGCCAGATCGGTGCATTCGCATCAACACGCCTGGCGATGGATCGTCCACTCCTGGACTTCAGGATCTGCATGCAGCCGGCGAGCGTGCCGGTACGCAACTCGATCAACCAGTGCAGGTGATCCGGCATGATCACCCAGGCGAGGGAGAAGCTTCGACCCGTCCGCTCTACCGTGCGCAGGGCTTCGATCAGCAGATCAACGTTGGCCTTGTCACTGAACCAGGGACGGCGCGCACGCGTCACCGTGGTGATCGCATAGACATTGCCGGTATGCGACCAACGACCATAACGGAGTGCGGGACTGGCCATGCAGGAAGACTATGACGCAGCAGACGATCTCCACATCAGCGAAATGCTGCGCTGCATGTCGGCCATTGCCGCAATGTAGAGCCGAGCCCACGCTCGGCTGCTTCGCACGCCAGCCGAGCATGGGCTCGGCTCTACAGGTCCGTGTGTTACGCCACACCGTGCAGGTGTTCGTACAGGATCGTCGCGCCGATGATCACCAGGATCACGCCGCCGATGATCTCGGCACGCTTGCCGACCATGCTGCCCAGTACGCGGCCAAGCATGATGCCGACGGTGACCATGGTCAGCGTGCACAGGCCAATGACCGCGGCCATCACGCCGATATGCACGTCCATGAAGGCCAGGCCGATACCCACCGCCATCGCATCGATGCTGGTGGCGAAACCGGTCAGTGCCAGCTTCCAGAAGCCGTGGTGCTGCGAGGGGTCTTCGTCTTCCTCGGCACTGTCCGGACGCAGGCCGTTGTAGATCATGTGGATGCCCAGCGCGCCGAGCAGGCCGAAGGCGATCCAGTGGTCGAAGGCCTCGACGTACTGCAGGGCGGCACGGCCGAGCAACCAGCCGATGATCGGCGTGATCGCCTCGATGACGCCGAAGATGATGCCGGCGCGCAGCGCATCGCGGAACACCGGCTTGCGCATGGCAGCACCCTTGCCGATCGCCGCGGCGAAGGCATCGGTGGACATGGCAAAGCCGATCAGGAGGATCGAAATGGGGGACATTGGCGGCTGCTGAAGGTCGGGCAAGGACGGACGCACGGCTCGCGCTCGCGCCCAACCTGACGTTGCGCGCGCGGGCCGCTGGTCTCGCCAACCATCATGGTTGTCCACGCCACGGCGCACTGGCCGAGTATGTTGACGTGGACGATTCCTGCGAAGGAATCCGGCTACTCCCCAAGGGGACGCGCAGCTTAGCACCGCGATCCGCGCGTGGCGCATTTCCAGACAAACGCGCAGGCAGGGCTGGTTTGTATAGCGATGGCTATATCAGCGCCGCGCTGCACGTGCGAGCCGAGCGTGGGCTCGGCTCTACAGAGGGGTCGCGCAACCGGGAACTTGTAGAGCCGAGCCGATGCTCGGCTGCTGTTCGGCCGAACCACGGAATACCACGCACCACGCGCGATCCGAGCGTGCGCTCGGCTCTACAGAAGGGTCGCGCAACCGGGAATTTGTAACGACGAGCCGATGCTCGGCTGCTGTTCGGCCGGACCACGGAATACCACGCACCACGCGCGAGCCGAGCGTGGGCTCGGCTCTACAGAGGGGTCGCGCAACCGGGAACTTGTAGAGCCGAGCCGATGCTCGGCTGCTGTTCGGCCGAACCACGGAATACAACGCACCACGCGCGATCCGAGCGTGCGCTCGGCTCTACAGTTGCCCGTCAGGCGTCGCTGTTGCCAGCATCGCGCAGTGCGCCCAGGAAGGCGCGCAGCGAGGCCGGCTTGATCGGCTTGGTCAGCACGCGGTAGCCGCGTTCGCGCGCCATCCGCTTCAGCTCGTCGCGGCCATCGGCGGTCAGCAGTGCACCCGGCAGCGGATAGCCGGCCGCTTCACGCAGCGCCACCAGCGCATCCAGGCCATCCATGCGGTCATGCAAGTGGTAGTCCACCAGCATCACCTGCGGGCGCTCGGCAATCTTCTCCAGCGCCTGGTCGACGGTGGCGGCGGTGATCACCTGCACCTGCCAGCGGCCCAGCAGCGCGCGCATGCCGTCGAGGATCTCCTCGTCATTGTCCACGCACAGCACGCGCAGGCCAGCCAGCGAATCGCTGCGCAGCGGCGTGGCCACGGCCTGCACCGGCGTGGCCAGTTCGGTGTAGCCCGGCAGCGGCGCCACACGCGGCAGGATGATCGAGAACATCGAGCCGCTGCCGACGCGGCTGCGGGCATTGAGGCGATGGTCCAGCAGTCGCGAGATACGCTGGCAGATCGACAGGCCCAGGCCCAGTCCCTGCTCGCCCCAGTCGAACGGCTGCTGGTAGCGGTGGAACTCATCGAAAATCTGCCGCATGTGGTGCTCGGGAATGCCGGGGCCGGTATCCCATACCTGCAGCTCCACTTCGTCGCCACGATGGCGCACCGCCAGCACGATGCGGCCCTGCCGGGTATAGCGCAATGCGTTGGCGAGGAAGTTCTGCAGCACGCGGCGCAGCAGGCGGCGATCGCTGCGTACCCAGGCCGGGCGCGCGAACAGGTCCAGGCGCAGGCCACGACCTGCGGCCACCGGCGTGTACTGCGCCGCCAGCTCGCGCATCAACGCGCTCACGTCGAACTCCCCGATCACCGGGTGCAGGCCACCGGCATCCAGGCGCGACACGTCCAGCAGGCCATCAAGAAGTTCTTCGGCAGCACGCAGCGACGCATCCACGCGCTCGGCCAGGTGCTTCTGCTCGTCGCTCACGTGGTCGCTGTCGCGCAGCGCGGAAGCGAACAGGCGCGCGGCGTTCAGCGGCTGCAGCACGTCATGGCTGATCGCCGCCAGGAAGCGCGTCTTCGATTGCTGCGCGACCTCGGCCTCGTGCGAGCGCTCGGCCACGCGCTGTTCCAGCGTCTCGTTGGCTTCCAGCAGTGCCTTTTCCGCGTGCTTGTAATCGGTGATGTCGTTGTAGCTGGTCACGTAGCCGCCGCCGGGCAGTGCCTGGCCGCGCATCTCGATCACCTTGCCGTCGCTGCGGGTGCGCTCGAACACGTGCGGTGAACCGGCGCGCATGTAGCCGATGCGGCGGTTGATCTGCACTTCGATATCGCCCTCGCCCAGCTCGCCACGCTCGGCGTTGTAACGGATCAGGTCGGCCACCGGGCGGCCCACGTAGAGCATGCCGTCGGGGTAGCCGAACATGTCCTGGTAACGGCGGTTCCATGCGGTCAGGCGCATGTCCGGATCGACCACGCTGACCCCGGCACTGATGTTCTCCAGCGTGGTCGACAGGATCTCGCGGTTGAAGCGCAGCTCCTGCCCGGCTTCGTCCAGCACCGCCACCACTTCGCCCAGGTCCATGCCCGAGCCACGCAGCAGGCTGGTCAGCAGCAGGCGCGCCGATGCCGCACCAATCGATGCGGCCAGCAGGCGCTCGGTGAACTGTACCCACGGTCGGTCCGCAGGCGCAGAGGATTGCAGCTCGCGGCCCAGCGACTGCGCCTGCTCGAAGAACGAACGCCGTGCATGGCGTTCGCCGACCACGCGCGAGGCCAGCGCCAGCAGGTCGCCCACGTGCACGTGGCCGGGCCAGCCACCCGCCACCGACGGGCGTTCGGCATAAGGATCGAGGAACGGCGCGGCACGCAGGCGTTCGTCCACGCCGGGGCGCCAACGCGCGGACACCAGCATCATCGTTGCCGCATTCACCAGCAGCGACCAGAAGGTTCCATGGGTCAGCGGGTCCCAGCCGGTCATGCCGAACAGCTGCTGCGGGCGCAGCCACTCGATGCCGAACGGGCCGTGCTGCACCCAGCCCGCGTCAACCCAACCGGCCATGGTCATCGCCGGCAGCAGCAGGGTGTACAGCCAGGTGGCGAAGCCCAGCAGCATGCCCACCTCGACGCCACGGCGGCTGGCGCCGCGCCAGTACAGCCCGCCGATCAGGCCGGGCGCGAACTGCGCCACCGCCGCGAACGCCATCAGGCCGTACGAGGCCAGCGTGCTGTCGTTGCTGCTGGTGCGGTAGTAGCTGTAGGCCATCAATGCCAGCAGCAGGATCGCCAGGCGGCGGATCCACAGCACGCGCGAGGCGACATCGGCCGCTTCCTGGTGGTCGCCACTGCGGCGCAGCAGCACCGGCATCACCAGGTCGTTGCTGACCATGGTGGCCAGCGCGATGGACGAGACGATGACCATGCCGGTGGCGGCAGAGAAACCACCCACATAGGCGATCAGCGCCAGCGCGTTGCGGCCTTCGGCCAGCGGCAGCGCCAGCACCATCGAATCGTCAGCGACGCTGCCGCCAGTGCCGAACAGGGTGACGCCAGCGGTGGCGATCGGCAGCACCATGCCCGAGATCACCACCAGGTAGCCACCGAACATCCAGCGCGCGCGGCGCACGTCGCGCACGTCACCACACTCGACCACCGCCACGTGGAACTGGCGCGGCAGGCAGATGATGGCGAGGAAGCTGAGCAGGGTCTGCGAGATGAAGCCCACCGGCGGCAGGCCGGTGAACAGCGTATGCACCGACTCGACCACCGCGTCGGTGCGGTTGCTCAGCCACAGGTAGGCGAACACGCCCACGGCCAGCATCGCCAGCAGCTTGATCACCGATTCGAAGGCGATCGCCAGCATCATGCCGTGGTGGTGCTCGGTGGCATCGACCTGGCGGGTGCCGAACAGCGTGGCGAACAACGCCATCAGCAACGCCACGTACAGCGCCGGGTCGGTGAAGAAACCGGTGGGGCCGGTGTTGCCGGTCAGCACCTGCAGGCTCATCGCCACCGCTTTGTACTGCAGGGCGAGGTACGGAATGATGCCGATCAGCGCGATGATCGCCACCAGCGCCGCCAGCCGCCGCGAGCGTCCGAAGCGCGAGGAGATGAAATCGGCGATGGAGACCACGTTCTGGCTGCGCGCGATCAGCGCCAGGCGCTCGATGATGCGCCAGCCGAACAACAGCAGCAGCAACGGACCGATGTAGATCGGCAGGTAGCCGATGCCGTTGCGCACGGCGGTACCCACGGCGCCGTAGAAGGTCCACGACGAACAGTAAACGGCCAGCGCCAGGCTGTAGACCACCGGCCGCAGCCACGGCCGGTCGGGATACATCGGCCGACGGTCACCCCACCACGCTACGCCGAACAGCAGCGCGGCATAGGCAACCGAGACCAGCAGCAGGATCCAACTGGAGACCACGCGTGTGTTTCCGTCGGAGGAACCCGCAGTGTAGGCCAGGCGTGGCCGGGGGTGCGGGCTCGTTGGGGGCAACCACCCCCACCAAGGTGGGGGTCTACGCGGTGCGGGCCACGACCGTTGGTCGTGGCCGGCTTCTTACTGGGCCGGCACGCCCATTTCCTTCAGCAGCTCGGGCGCCGGGTAGACCTTGGCCAGCAGCCAGCGCAGGTAGCGCATGTCCACGTGCACGGCGCGCTTGTAGCGCGGGTCGAACCACCAGCTGGCGCTGACCGATTCCCAGTTGCTGTCGAAGTTCAGGCCGATCAGTTCGCCCTTGGCGTTGAGCACCGGCGAGCCGGAGTTGCCGCCGGTGGTGTCCAGGTTGGTCAGGAAGTTGACCGTCTGGGTCTTCAGCGCCGGGTCGGCGGTGCTGCCGAAGTCACCCTTGGCGATCGCCGCCAGCAGCGGCTTGGGAGCATCGAACGGATAGGCGTTGGTGTTCTTCTCGACAATGCCGGCCACGGTGGTCACCGGCGAGTAGGTCACGCCGTCGCGCGGGTGCAGCGCCTCGACCTTGCCGTAGCTGATCCGCAGGGTGCGGTTGGCATCCGGGTACACCGCACGGCCCTGCTTGGCACGCCAGGCGAACAGCGCCTGCATGTACGCCGGGCGCAGGCGCAACTGCTCGCCTTCGCGGGTCTTGCTCTCGTTCTCGATGCGCAGCTGCGCGGCCACCAGCGGGCCGGCCACGGCGATGAGCGGGTCTGCGGCCAGGGCCTTGCCTTCGCGGGCGGCAGCAAAGCGCGACAGGCGCTGCGCCTCGTCACCCAGCTGGGTGCCGGCGTACAGGGTGTCCAGCGCCTTGGCCAGCTGCTCCGGGGTGCGGCCGAAGGCAGCGTCGAACTCGGCCACGCGCTGTGCGTCCGGCAGCTGCTGGTAGCGGGTCAGCAATGTGGTCAGCAGGGCCTTCTCGACCTCCGGTGCGTAGCGGCGCTGGACCTGCTTGAGCACGCCTTCGATCATCGCCTGGTCGCGCTGCTGGTAGCCGCTCTCGCGCTGCGCGTCAGGCTTGGCCGATTCAATGCGCAGGCGCTCCAGCAGCAGCGCCGAGCGCAGCAGCTGGCTCTGCGCGGCCATCTGGTCCAGCAGCAGGTCACGCTCGCCCACCGCCGCGCCCTGCGACAGGTTGGCCAGCAGCGCCTTGATATCGCCCTGGTACTTGCGGTCGGTGGCAGCCAGCATCGCCGTCTCGTCGGCGGCACGCTGGGCCTTGGCATCGCTGCGCAGCAGGCCTTCCAGTTCACCGGCAGCGCGCTTGCGGTTGTTCTTCAGCGACTGCAGCTGCGAGGCGTAGCGGGTACGTGCCTGCGCATCCTTGGCGCTGGCGGCCTCAATGGTGTCGATCATCTGCTGGAACACCGACACGCGGCGAGGCAGCACGGCATCGATCTGGCTGGCGAATTCGGCGGCGGTACGGTGGCGGTAGGTGATGCCCGGGTAACCGGCCAGCATCGCGTAATCGCCTTCCTTCGGGCCTTCCACCGACATCTGCAGGTGTGCCGGCGCCTGGTAGGGCACGTTGTCCTTGCTATAGGCGGCCGGCTTGCCGTCCTTGCCGACATAGGCGCGCAGCAGGGTGAAGTCGCCGGTGTGGCGCGGCCACATGAAGTTGTCGATCTCGTCGCCGTAGTTGCCTATCGCGCGCGGCGGTGCATACACCAGGCGCACGTCGCTCAGTTCCAGCTGGGCGATGCGGTAGAAGTCGGTGCCGTAGTACATGTTGGCCACCGAGCAGCGCACGCTGCCATCCTTCTCGCACTCGGCCACGATCTGCTTGCTGGCCGCGTCCACCGCATCGAAATAGGCGCGACCGGTCTTGCCACGGGCCTGCGCGAGCACCTGGTCGGTCACCTTGTCGAAGCCGACGGTGACCAGCACGCGGAAGTCCGGGTTGGCCGGGCGCTCGTCGGCACGATCCTTGGCGATGAAGCCACCGTTGATCAGGTCGTGCTCGGGCGAGCTGTTGTACTGGATCACGCCCATCGCCACGTGGTGGTTGGTCAGCAGCAGGCCATCGGCGGACACGAACGAGCCGGTGCCGCCACCGGCACGCACCACCGCGCTCAGCGGCGGCGCGGTGACGTTGGCCAGGTCGGCCGGATTGCCTTTGAAGCCGGCTGCCTGCAGCGGCTTGGCCAGTTCCGGCAGCTGGGTCGGCATCCACATGCCTTCATCGGCGTGGGCACCCGCGGCGAGGGTCAGGCCCAGGGCCAGGGCGGTGGGAAGGGCTTTGCGTGGTGACATGAGGCAATCCGGTACGACAGAACAGCCCGGGACCATAGCCGCTGGGGCGCTGTCGGGCAACGCCCGATAGTCAGGCCTGCGCCGCACTCCTAGAATTGCCGTTTTCTGCACATCGGACGTCAGCAGATGATCGTCGGTATCGATCTTGGCACCACCCATTCCCTCGTCGGCATGCACACGGCAGCCGGGCCGCAGCTGTTCCCCAATGCCCATGGCGAGCTGTTGACGCCGTCGGTGGTGAGCCTGGTGGATGGCGCCGTGCTGGTTGGCCAGCCGGCCCGCGACCGCCTGGTCAGCCATCCACAGCAGACCGTGGCCCACTTCAAGCGCTGGATGGGCAGCGATCGCGAGACCCGGCTGGGTGAGCGCAGTTTCCGCCCCGAGGAGCTCTCGGCCATGGTGCTGCGCTCGCTGCTGGCTGACGCTGAAGCCGCCCTGGGCCACAAGGTGGAGGAGGCGGTGATCAGCGTACCGGCGTATTTCTCCGACGCCCAGCGCAAGGCCACCCGGGCGGCCGGCGAGCTGGCCGGCATCCGCGTCGAGCGCCTGATCAATGAACCCACGGCCGCCGCGCTGGCCTATGGCCTGCAGGAGCGTGATGGCGAAGGCCGCGTGCTGGTGCTGGACCTGGGGGGTGGCACCTTCGATGTCTCCATCCTGGAACTGTTCGACGGCGTGGTCGAAGTACATGCCAGCGCCGGCGACAACTTCCTGGGCGGCGAGGATTTCCTGCAGGTACTCGTGCAGGCCTTCCATGCCGACCAGGGCACGTCCGCCGGCGACCTGTCCGCTGCCGAACAGGCGCAGCTGCTGCGTCGGCTGGAACTGTTCAAGCGCGAACTCAGCCTGAGCGGCGCCACCAGCCTGCAGTTGCCCCTGGCCGGCAGCGAACGCCAGTGGCAGATGGACGAGGCACGCTACACGCAGCTCTGCGAGCCACTGCTGCTGCGCATGCGTGCGCCCATCGAACGCGCGATCCGCGACGCCCGGCTCAAGCCCGAGGCGCTGGACGACATCATCCTGGTCGGCGGTGCGGTACGCATGCCGATGGTCAGCAAGCTGGCGACCCGCATGTTCGGCCGGCTGCCGCTGCGCCACGTCCATCCGGACCAGGCAATTGCATTGGGTGCCGCCGTTGCCGCCGGGCTGAAGGCACGCGACGAATCGCTGCGCGAGGTCGTGCTGACCGATGTCTGCCCCTACACGCTGGGCACGCAGGTGTCCCGCCAGGATGCTTCCGGTGGCGAGCGCAGCGGCTATTTCCACCCGATCATCCAGCGCAACAGCGTGGTGCCGGTCAGCCGCGAGGATCGCTTCTACCCGGTGCACGAGCGGCAAAGCGCCATTCGCATCGACGTGTTCCAGGGCGAGAGCCCGACGGTGGATCGCAACATCAAGCTCGGTGAGCTGACCGTGCCGCTGACCCATTCTGTCTCGATGCAAGAACGCAGCGTCACCGCCCGCTTTACCTACGACGTGAATGGGCTGCTGCAGGTCGAAGTCACCGAGGACGCCACCGGCAAGCGCCACGAGCTCATCCTGGAGCAGAATCCCGGACTGCTGTCACCCGAAGAGATCCAGCAGCGCCTGCGCGCACTGGAAGCGCTGAAGATCCACCCGCGTGACGCCCAGCCCAACCTCGCGGTGATCGCCCGCACCGAGCGCCTTTACGAGGAACGCATCCATCACCGCGAACAGTTGCAGTCGTGGCTGAGCAGCTTCCGCCATGTGCTGGAGAGCCAGGATGCCGTTGCCGTCGAGCGTCATCGCCATCAGCTGGACGACGCACTCGACACCCTCGAGCGCGATGCATGAGCTGGGCACTTCACGTCCTGGAGCTGGACGAATCCGCTGACGAGCGCGCGATCAAGCGCGCCTACGCAAAGCGCCTGCGGGTGACTCGCCCCGACCAGGATCCCGTCGCCTTCCAGCACCTGCATGAGGCCTATCAGGCAGCATTGGACTGGGTCCGCCAGGAAGCGCTGGCCGGTACCGATGCTGCGGACGAGGACGAGGACGAGGACGAACCGGCGGAGCATGCAGCCGATATCGGCCCCTGGCCGCACGACGCCGACGTGGCATGGGCGCCACCCGAAACGCGTTCGTACTCGCCTCCGTTGCCACCCCGCGGCACGCCTGTGCTGCTGCGCACGGCACCGGTGGTGGAGCTGGACGGGGTGGTCGATGTAGCAAGCCACGCCCAGTTGATCCTGCGCCAGGCATACCTGTTGCCGGTCGACGACTTCGGCCCCTGGCTGGAAGCCACGCCGGTGCTGTGGTCGCTGCGCTACAAGCCATTGGTGGGCGACGCGCTGCTGGATGAACTGGCACGCAGTCACAACGGCATCAGCGCAGCCAACATGGGTCTGCTGGCACGCTGCTTTGGCTGGGATGATGTACACGATGGCGTGGATCCGGACAGGCTGGCATCGATCCAGTCGCGCGGTCATCGACGCTGGGCCGCCGAGACCGGGAATGCGGCGGAGCTGTCGGCACTGCTTGAACAAGAGGGCAGCCTGCGGCTGGGGAAGATCACGGTCAGCCGTTGCCTGCGTTACCTGTCGCAGCCATGGCACCCGCGACGATCCCTCTGGCAGGCGCAGCTGCCCGAGCACATCAATGAAGTCAACGCACTGCTGGATGCCATCGAGGCGGGCGGAAGGGAACAGGTGCCCGAGGCATGGGATCCGCAGCAGATCCTGTTCTGGCGAAGTCTTGCAGACATCTCCCGGCCCAACCGGTGGCGCTGGCAGCTGAACGCACTGCGTGGCGTACTGCTGGGCGTTTGCAGCCTGTTGTTCTTTGCTGGAATCGCAGGCGTCTCGCTGGTCCAGGGAAAGACGGGCGAAGCCGCGATTTTCGCCCAGCTGGGGGTGCCTTTTGGCCTGCTGCTGGCTGCGATCGGCGCACTGTGGGTGCCTGTGCGCTGGGCGCTGCGCCAGCTGACGCTGGATCTGCCCCCTTCACGCTGGGGATGGCTGCTGGCGCTGCCAGCGCCCTTGATGGCGATCGGCAGCCTGGTTCTTGTCCATGGCCTTGGCCACCGCATCGAAGGTACCCTGTTGATCTTCATGGCACTGCCCTTGGCGACTGCGCGCCTGTGGCGACGCGTCGGTTCGCGGATACGGTTCGGAATCCGACATGCCGTGTTCATGGTGCTTGCCATGCTGATCGCCGAAGCAGGCATCGTTCTGATCCTGCTGCAGTGGGGAGCCGAGTTCATACATCGCACGCGCCGTCACGCGTCGATTGACGGGCTCCCGCCGGCCTCTGGAAACACCGTGTGAACCGGGCACTGGACGCGCTCGGGCTCGACACCGACGCCGACGAACGGGCGATCAAGCGCGCCTACGCGCAGAAACTGCGCACGGCGCGCCCTGACGAAGACCCCGTGGCATTCCAGGCGCTGCACGAGGCTTACCAGGAGGCCCTGCTGTGGGTGCGCAACCGCACGCAATGGCAGGAGGAAGACGGTGCAGAAGCGCTGTCGGCCCCACCTGCAGACAACAGCCCACCCGGCCCACCGGCGCTGTACGACAGCCATTCGTCGATGGACCACATGCCGGTGCTGCATCGTCCATGCACGTTCGACACCGACCTGCCGGACGATGTGGTGGAGCCGTCATTGAACCTGCCCCGGTTTGCGCGTCTGCTGATCAACACCGCGACCGATGCCGACCCGGCCAGCTTCGAGCACTGGCTGGCCCATCGTCCGGAGCTGTGGTCATTGGCCGACAGGCCGCGTATCGGTGACGTGGTATTGCAGCAGCTGCTGCACGAGGGCCGGCCGCTGTGCGAGTCCAACTTCGATCTGCTCGGTCGATACTTCTGCTGGGATGAGATCCGGGCTGATATCGATCCCTACCGCGTCCGCGCACGGCGCAACCTGCTGCATCGCCACTGGCAGCTGCAGCCGCGCAACCACGCGGCCCTCACCGCAGCCCTGGACCGACCGCACGACCGGGTGTCCGCTATCGAGGCGCATGCCCGCGTGGAACGCTTGACCCGACCATGGCACTGGCTGCAATCGCTGCTGTCGGCCAGCGTGCCCGGGCGTGCTGCCACCATGCGGCACACGATGCAGCGTCTGGGGGTGCATGGCGTCCGTGACACGCTGGCGCCATTGGACGGGGATCAGGTCGCCTTCTGGATGGCGATATCCGAACCCAGGCGCTTCAATCTCATGAAGATGCAGGTGGCAATTGTCCGCTGCCTGCTGGGCGCTCTCGTCGTGCTGGCCGTCCTGGCGGCGCTGGCCTTGCTGGGTGATGCCGCTCGACCCATCGCGATCAGCACGTCCAGCATGAAACACGTGGCAATCCATGCCTCGGTGGTCATCGTGTCTGGCGTCCTCATGCTGACACCCTTCGTTGGAGGGACTCCATCGCGGACGGCGTCCGCGCCAGCGCCCGTCGAGCGACCGTCGCCGCTTGATGGACTCGGCATGCTCACGCACGGGCCTCGTCCGCGCAGGCCAGCCCGTTCCTTCGCCGTTGTCCGCCAGATGGACCCCGGCACAGAGGGGGGTTGAGTGGCGACGGGTTATTTCTCCCGCCGCCAGTTGATCGAACCACGGTTTTCCACCGTGCTCGATTCCACTTCCACGTCGAAGCCGCGGCGCAGCAGGTACTTCAGCGTGATCACCGAACCGGCACCGACCAGCGATACTCCGTAGCCGACGTACAGCTTGGGCGAGATGTACTTGCCGACACCGATCACCGAGCCGCCCAGCGCGCGCGACTGGCTCACACCGGCGTCGTCCAGGCCCAGCTTGGCACCCAGCTGCGACGCCAGCAGGCCGCTGCCGGCCGAGAGTGCCGCCGAGGCCGCGTTGACCTGCTGGGCCTGGTCGCTGCTGGCACCGGTCAGGCTGCGACCCAGCACCAGATAGGCCAGTGCTTCGGACTGCGACATCGCCGGCTCGGACCACACGTCCGCACGCGGCTGCTGCGCACGCCCGGTCACGTCGATGCCGGCAGTGACATCACCGATCCGGCGCTCGGCACGGATGTTGATGCGCGGGTCGGACACCGCGTTGTAGTTCCAGGTGAGGTTGCCACGGGTGATGGTCAGGTCCTGCCCGTACGCCTTGTAGCGGCCACTGACTTCCAGCCCGCCGTTGGCGGTCATTTCGCGGCCAGGCTTGGCCCAGACCTGCATCTTGCCGGTCAGCGCGCCCTTCAGGCCGAAGCCGGTCATCTTCACCTTGTCGCCGAGGCTGACCGTCAGGTCCATGTCCAGCGGCGAGGTGCGCGACTCTTCCGGATCGGCCGGGTCGAGCACCACCACGTCTTCGGACACCGAGGTGCCACGGTCCAGGCGCTCAAGGTCGATGTCGGCCTCGGGCACGTGCACGGTGCCACGCAGCTCCATCGCCGCCTTGGCCAGGGTGAAGTCGAGGTTGGGATTGGCGACGATGCGCAGTTCGCTGGTGTTGGACAGCAGCACGTTCTCGCCGTGGATCTTCAGCTGCAGCGGCTGCGCATCGCCGAACCAGGACAGGCCACCATCCACGTACAGCGTGCCCTGGCCGGAGTTGGCCTGCGCAGTGATCTTCGCCGAGCCATCGGGCTGCGCCACGAAGCTGCCCTTGCCCTGGTCGAAGGTCAGGCCCAGTGCCGGGAATTCACCCTTGAAGTTGCTCAGCTGCGCGTCGCCACCCAGCGACGGCTGGCCACGCGTACCGCGCAGGCTGACGTGGCCTTCGATCAGGCCGGTCGGGCGCACGATGTCCGGCGAGAACAGCTCCAGCCAGTACAGCCGCGACATGTTGAGGTAGAGCTCGCCGTTCAACGGCGCGCTGGCTTCCCAGCCGGTCTGCATCTTCGCGTCGACGAAGCCGTTGCCCTGGAAGCCCATGCCCAGGTAGCCCTTGATGCTGGCTGGGGTCATGTCGAGTTTCAGCGAGAACTGGTCATATCGCACCAGCTCGCCACGGGTGGTATCGCCCACGGTGTTGCGGTTCTCGCCCAGGCGCACGCCGCCTTCCTTCGAGCGCACTTCCACGTGGCCTTCCCAGGCATTGCCGCGCGGGCGGATCTGCGCGTCCAGGCTGACATCGCCGCGCAGGTAGATGCGGCGGCCGGACTGCGGCGGCAACCACGGCTGCACCAGTGCCAACGGCAACGCATCACTGCGCACCACCAGGCCCTCGCGCGGCCAGTTGGCCTGTGCGCACAGTGCGCCGCTGCTGGCGGCGGCCAGGCAGGCCTCGGACAGCGTGTAGGTTCCGCCGTTGATCGCGAACGCCGCCGGTGCACGAAGCGACCAGGCATCGCCCTTCACCGGCGCGATGCGCAGCGAAGCCAGTTCGCCGCGCCACTGCGTGCCCTGCTGGCGCACGCTGCCCTGCAGCTCGACCGCGCCCATCTCGTTGCGGGTCTGCGCCGCCAGGCGCAGGTTGGAGACACTGCCCTGCGCGTCCACATTCAAGCGTTCCAGCAGCATGCCGGCGTTGACCTGCTGGCCCTGCACCGCCAGCGTGCCGCTGTCGCCGCGCCACGGCAGGTGGCCCTTGATGCTCACGCTTTCGGCGCCGTAGCCATCCCAGTTGAGGTTGTTGCCGACCAGGTCGGCGGTGATGTCCGGTGCATCGCGCGGGCCCTTCACCTGCACCTGGCCGCGCAGGCCACCATCGGCGCCCGGCAGCAGATCGCTCAGCTGCAGCGGTTCGAAACGCGCATCGATGTCGAGGCGGTCACCGACCTTGCCCGACGCGGTCACCCGGCTGCTGCCCAGCGACAGCTTCAGGTCACCCTGGCCCTGCGCGCCCTGCAACGCGAACTTGCCCTGCGCGTCGAGGTTGCGCTGGCGCAGCATGCCCTTCAGCGACGGCAGATCGACCGTGGCTTCGAGCGTGCCGGCGGTACCCGGCGGCGCATTGGCCGGCGGCGGCAGCTGGCGGCCCTTCGAGGCCAGGTTGCCGGACAGGCGGCCATTCCAGCCCGGCACGAAATAGCCGGGGTCGAAGTCCTTCAGCGTGGCCTTGGCATCCCAGTCCAGCTGCGGTGCCCACGCCACCTGGCCTTCCACCTGCAGCTGGCCACCCGGGGTCTGTGCCTGCAGCTGGTGGATCGACGCGGCCTGGTCGTTGCCGCGCACATCGAAGCGCAGCTGTGCCTTCTGCGCATCACGCTCGACCTCGGCACGGCCGATCGCCGCCCAGGCCTTGAGGGTACCGGCCAGTCCGAAGCGCGCTTCCTTCAGGGTGACCGGCACCGGTGCGCTGCCGGCCGTGTTCGGATCGGGCGCCGGCACGTAGGTCAGATCGCGTGCGACCACCGAGAAGTTGAGCTTCTGCTGGTCTTCCTGGCTGAAATCGGCCGTGCCTTCCAGCCGCGCTTCGCCGCCAAGCCCCTTCACCAGCAGTGGTGAAACCTTCAGCACCTGGTCCTGCAGCGACACCACCGACGGTGCCAGCTCCAGTTCCTGATCGCCCTGCTTGATCCTGCCGTGCAGGTTGGCGTTGCCGCCCTTGCCGGCCGCGGTGAAATCCAGTGCCAGCGGTGCGATCGCCGTGCTCGCCAGTGCCGGCGACAGCAGCGCCAGGTCCAGTTCGTCGCTGCGCACCGTGGCGTTCCAGGTCGGGTCGGTACGGCCATCGAACACCAGCATCGCGTGCAGCGGCTTCGGCGCGCGCCCGGCTACGGCCACCTCCATGTGCGCCAGGTCGCCACGAGCGACCAGGCCGACGGTGGCGGCGGTACGTCCACGCGGCGCCGGCAGCACGGCAGTGACGGTCACGTCGGTGTCGTAGTCCTTGGCCGGGATATAGCGGCCCTGGGCGGTGAAATTGCCCATGTCGCTGTCCACCACCAGTTTGTGCGCCTGGAACTCGCCGTTGGCGATCTCGATGCCGCCACGCACGCGGCTGATGTCGATCACCGGCTCGTTGGCCTGGCTGATGCGGAAGCCATCGATGGCGATGGCGTCGGCCTGGATCGCCAGCGGCATCTCGATCTGCGGCAGCGAATCCGGCCACGACGGCAGCTTGAACGGCTCCTCACTCTTGGCCAGGTTCAGCGTCGCGTTGGTCAGCTCCAGCTTGTCCAGCAGCAGCTTGCGACCCAGCAGCGGGCGCAGGTCCGGCTCCAGGTGCGCGCGTTCTGCATGGAAATGGATGTCGTCGTAGCGGAAGTCGACGTTGTACAGGGTCAGCGGGCCGGCCACCGGGCCGTCCACCTTGTCCCAGGTGAAGCTGGCGCCCACCGGCAGCCGCGCCACCACCTGCGCCAGCAGCACGTCACGGCCGGCCACGGTCTGCAGCAACCAGTAAACCGCCAGCAGGGCCAGCAGCACCAGGCCTAATACGCCAACGCCCGACCAGGCCCAGAAGCGGCGGCGGCGATAGAAGCGCACGCGCGGCGGCGGCGTGTTCGGGCTCGGTGCGGGCGTGCTCACAGGTCCGCTCCGATGTTCAGGTACAGCTGGAACTGCGAATCCGGGTTGTTCAGGCCATGCGCGATATCCACGCGCACCGGTCCCACCGGCGATTTCCAGCGCACGCCGAAGCCGACGCCGGTATGCAGGTCGATGGTGTTGTCGAAGGCGCTGCCGGTATCGACGAACACCGCCGCACCCCACGGGCCACCGTTGAAGTAGTGCTCGTACTCGGCCGAGCCGATCACCAGGTTCTTGGCGCCCAGCGCGTATTTGTCCGGTGCCGGCGTGCGCGGCCCCACTTCGCGGTAGGCATAGCCACGGATGCTGCGGTCACCGCCGGCGAAGTAGCGCAGGCTCGGCGGCATCGCCACCAGGTCGCTGGTCCAGGTGGTGCCGCCTTCGCCGCGCAGGATCAGGCGATTGCTTTCACCCACCGGGATGTACCAGCGCAGCACGGCGTTGGCCTGTACGAAGCTGGTGTCCGAACCGGCGCCCTCGATGCCGGCACGCATGGTCGCGGTACCGCTGATGCCCTTGCGCGGGAACATCTCGTCGTCGACGTTGACGTAGTCGGCGACCATCTGCGGATACACCAGGGTCGAGGTGTTGTAGACCGCATCGGTGAATTCAGTGCCGGAGGCATAGCGCCAACGCTCGCGCAGTGCGTTGATCGAGGCGATCGCGGTCCAGTGCTCGTTGATCTCGCCGCTGCGGCTGGCGATCAGCTTGAAGTTGCGCAGGTCGATGTAGTCGGTCTGCTCGTCGTAGGCGCTGGCAGCGAAGGTGTACCAGCCATCGAGCCAGTTGAAAGCCGGAATGCGGTAGCTGGTCACCAGGCTCTTGCGCTTCTGCGCATAGTCCAGCTGCGTGTTCATCTTGTGGCCGCGGTTGTTCAGGAACCGCCGCTCGATGCCACCGCGCACACCCGGGCCGCTCTCGCTGCCGTAGCTCAGGCCGGCGGTGTAGATGGTGCGCTTGGCGCGGGTCAGCTTCACATCCACCGGCACCTCGCCGTTGGCATCAGCCTCGTCCGGCCGCGGCTGGATGTCGATCACGCTGAAGTAGTCCAGCTTGGTCAGCGACTCGCGCAGCCGGTCCAGCTTGCCCTCGTGGAAATAGCTGCCCTGTTCCCAGTACACCAGCGGGTCGAACAGCTTGTCGACGAAGTAGTCCTGCTCGAAACGCACCGGGCCCATGTTGTAGCGCCGGCCGCTGTCCCAGGTCAGATCGATGTCGGCGGCATTGTCGGCACGGGTGATCTGCACCTGCCGCTGGGTGTAGTCGGCGTCGAAATAGCCACGTTCGGCCAGGCGGCGGGTGACGGTGATCTTGCTGGCTTCGTACTGCGTATGCTCGAACCGCTGGCCCTTGCGCGGCTTGAACGCGGCCAGGTCGTCCTGCAGGTACTGGTCGTACATCGCTGGGCCGGTGATGTCGATGTGCTCGCGGCGCACGGTCACCGGGGTGCCCTTGTCGACATGGATCAGCACACGCACGTGCTCATCCACGCGCGGCGCTTCGACCTTGATGACCGGGTTGTAGTACCCGAACGGTTCCAGCGCCTGGCGGGTCTGCCGCTCGGCCTGTGACAGCAGGTATTCCAGGCGCGACTCGCCCTGCTCCTTGCCGATCGTGTCGTACAGCGACAGCGATTCCTGGATGTTCTCGATGATCGCGGCGTCGTCGCCCTTGTCCAATCCCTTGATGTCCACCTTGTCGATGGTGCCGCGCGCGTGGGCCACGGAGGTGGCGGCCAGCGACAGGACCATCAGCGGCAGGGCGTATTTCTTTGGCTGCATGCGGCACAGCATACCGACCGGAGGTGACGATGCGAAATGCATCACGTCATTGGGGATCGGTTGTTAAGTGGCGGTCAAAATACGCGCCTTTGTGGCGATCGTCGTGATCGCAGGCGAGGAAGACGGCATCGTGCGCGATGCCGGAAATGACCCCGATGGACATTGTTCGGTGACGCCGGGCGTGGCCCGGCGCTACCGATGTGTCAATGCCAGTAGATCCACGCCATGCGTGGATGGCAGCTGCCCGTCAGCTCGACAGGTGCTCGATCGCTGCCACCTTGCCCAGGCGTTCGCCCAGCATCATCAGCAACGCCAGGCGGTTGCCACGCAGCGCCGGATCTTCCGCGTTGACCATCACGCCATCGAAGAACGCGTCGACCTGCGGTCGCAGGCGCGCCAGGCGCGCCAGCACGGCCACGTAGTCCTTGTGCTGCAGGCTGGCGCCGGTGTCGTCGATGGCTGCGGTGACCGCTTCGGCCAGCGCGCGCTCGGCGTCTTCCTGCAGCAGCGCGGAGTCGATCTGGGCCGGGATGTCGCCCTCGACCTTGCGCAGGATGTTGCGGATGCGCTTGTTGGCCGCAGCCAGCGCTTCGGCTTCCGGCAGCGCGGCGAAGGTGGCGATGGCATCCAGGCGGCGGTCGAAGTCGTACAGCGAGACCGGCTTCAGCTCGGCCACCGCGTTGAAGTGCGTGGCCGGCACGCCCTTGTCGCCGTAGTAGCCCTTCAGGCGGTCGAGGATGAAGTCGTACAGCTCGCCGACATCGGCCTGCACGTTGCGCGCCGCCAGGCCGGCATTGGCGCTGGCCAGCAGCGCGCGCAGGTCCAGCTCGAAGCCGCTTTCGATGATCGAGCGGGCCAGGCCCAGCGCGTTGCGGCGCAGGGCGAACGGATCCTTGTTGCCGGTCGGCTTCAGGCCTGCGGCGAAGCCGCCGGCCAGGGTGTCCACGCGTTCAGCAATCGCCAGCACCTTGCCCAGCGGCGACAGTGCGATGTCGTCGCCGCCGAAGCGCGGCTGGTAGGCCTCGTCGATGGCCAGTGCCACCTCGGCCGATTCACCACCGGCCGCGGCGTAATGGCGGCCGGCGATACCCTGCAGTTCCGGGAATTCATTGACCATGCGCGACTGCAGGTCGTTCTTGGCCAGCTCGGCAGCCCGCCTGGCCTGCGCCGGATCGGCGCCGACCTGCGGCGCGATCACTTCGGCCAGTGCAGCCACGCGCGCCACCTTGTCGGCCACGCTGCCCAGCTTGGCCTGGTAGGTCACCGTCTTCAGGCCGTCGCCCATCGACGCCAGGCCCTGCTTCAGGTCCTCGTCGAAGAAGAACTTGGCATCAGCGAAGCGCGGGCGGATCACGCGCTCGTAGCCCTTGGCCACTTCTGCCACGTCCTTCGATTCGATGTTGGCGATGCCGATGAACTTCTCGGTCAGCGTGCCTGCGGCATCCAGCACCGGGAAGAACTTCTGGTTGATCTCCATCGTCTCGATCAGCGCCTCCTGCGGCACCGCCAGGAACGCGCGCTCGAAGCTGCACAGCACCGCCGACGGCCACTCGACCAGGTTCACCACCTGCTCCAGGTTGTCGTCGGTGATGCGGGCGCTGCCACCGGCCTTGGCCGCGGCAGCCTCGACCTCGGCGACGATGCGCGCGCGGCGCTCGCTCGGGTCGACCAGCACGAACGCAGCGCGCAGCGCTTCAACGTAGTCCTGCGGCTGCGCCAGCGACACGGTCTGGTCGTGGTGGAAGCGATGGCCACGGCTTGCACGGCCAGCCTGCAGGCCGAACAGTTCGGCTTCGACCACGTTGGCGCCGTGCAGCAGCACCAGCCAGTGCGCCGGGCGGGCGAAGCCCCAGGCGTGGTCGCCCCAGCGCATCGGCTTGGGAATCGGCATCGCCGCGATCGCCTCGCGCAGGATCTCCGGCAGCAGGCTGGCGGTGCTCGCGCCCGGGGTCACCGCGCGGTGCACGAAGCGCTCACCCTTGTTGTCGGTGGTCTTCTCCAGCGCGGTCCAGTCGATCCCGGCCTTGGCGGCGAAGCCCTGCAGGGCCTTGGTCGGCTGGCCTTCGGCGTCCAGCGCGATGTTCAGGTATGGGCCCAGCACTTCGCTGTGCTGTTCCGGCTGTTCCAGGCCGACGCCCGGCAGCAGCACGGCCAGTCGGCGCGGGGTCGACAGCGGGCGTGCATCGCCCAGTTCCAGCGCGACGCCGCGCTTGCGCAGGCCTTCGACGACACCGTCGAAGAACGCCTGGGCCAGGCCCGGCAGCGCCTTGACCGGCAGCTCCTCGGTGCCCAGTTCAATCAGCAGGGGGGACAGTTGGCTCATCGGTTCGATCCTGTTGTGGGGGCGCAGCGCGCAACGCGTCCGGCGCCCCGGAAGTTGAGAGAGGGAGGGAGCGGCCGTCAGGCCTTCTTCGCGCCCGGGAAGCCCAGCTTCTCGCGCTGCTCGTAGTAGGCCTTGGCCACCGCCTGGGCCAGCGCGCGCACGCGCAGGATGTAGCGCTGGCGCTCGGTCACGCTGATCGCACGGCGTGCATCGAGCAGGTTGAAGGTATGGCTGGCCTTCATCACCTGCTCATAGGCCGGCAGCGGCAGGTTCACTTCCACCAGCTTCTGCGCTTCGCGCTCGCAGGCGTCGAAGCGGTGGAACAGTTCTTCCACGTCGGCGTATTCGAAGTTGTAGGTGCTCTGCTCCACCTCGTTCTGGTGGTAGACGTCGCCGTAGGTCACCGGCTGGCCGTCCGGGCCGTAGGTCCAGACCAGGTCGTAGACGTTGTCGCAGTTCTGCAGGTACATGCACAGGCGCTCGAGACCGTAGGTGATCTCGCCCAGCACCGGGCGGCACTCCAGGCCACCGGCCTGCTGGAAGTAGGTGAACTGGGTCACCTCCATGCCGTTGAGCCAGACTTCCCAGCCCAGGCCCCAGGCACCCAGCGTCGGCGATTCCCAGTTGTCCTCGACGAAGCGCAGGTCGTGCACCAGCGGGTCGATGCCCAGCGCCTTCAGCGAATCCAGGTACAGCTGCTGGATGTTGTCCGGCGCCGGCTTCATCGCCACCTGGTACTGGTAGTAGCGCTGCAGGCGGTTCGGATTCTCGCCGTAGCGGCCGTCGGTCGGGCGGCGCGAGGGCTGCACGTAGGCCGCGTTCCAGCCTTCCGGACCGATCGCACGCAGGAAGGTGGCCGGGTGGAAGGTACCGGCGCCCACCTCCAGGTCGAGCGGCTGGATGAGCACGCAGCCCTGCTGGGCCCAGAACTGGTTCAGGGTCTGGATCAGGCCCTGGAAGGTGATCGGAACGGTCGGGGTCGCGGACATGCGTACGAGTCTTGGCCGGCAAGGGGGTGCGCTAGTATAACGGCCGACCTGCGGGGCATTCCGTACCCGGGAGGAGCAGGCAGATGGAACATCGGCTGCCGGCAGGCACGCCCGGCGAGGCGGGCGGCGTCCCGCTGCCCTGGGGACGGCTGCATTTCGAGCAGATTGCCGCGGCCCTGGCCGCCGATGGACTGGTGGCCGAGCAGGACCGCGAGCGCATGCGGTTTTCCGCACAGGGCGCGCGCAACGCCAGTGAAGTGCATCCGCTGGTACTGCTGTCCAACCTCAAGCTGGCCGCCACCGGCGGCGGCGAACTGACCCTGGAACGCCTGACCGAGTGGCTGGCGCAGCGCACCGGCAGCCGCTACCTGCGCATCGATCCGACCCGTGTGGACGTCGCCGCGGTCACCGCGCTGGTGTCGCATGCCTACGCCCGCCGCCACCGCTTCCTGCCATTGGCAGTGGACGCCGAGCGCGTGCTGGTGGCCACCAGCGAGCCGCTGGTGCAGGAATGGCGTCGTGACCTGCAGCACCTGACCCGCCGCCGCATTGAGCTGGCGGTGGTCAATCCACTGGACCTGCATCGCTACACCATGGAGTTCTACGGGGTGACGCGCTCGGTGCGCGGCGCCCGTGGCGATGTGCGCGGCGAGGCCAGCACCACCCTGCCCAGCTTCGAGCAGCTGGTCGAGCTGGGCCGCACCGGCGACGTGAATGCCGACGACCAGCACATCGTGCACATCGTCGACTGGCTGCTGCAGTACGCCTACGAACAGCGCGCCTCGGACATCCACCTGGAGCCACGCCGCGAGATGGGACGCATGCGCTTCCGCATCGACGGCGTGCTGCACAAGGTGTTCGAAGTGCCGCCGGCGGTGATGACGGCGGTGGTCAGCCGTATCAAAGTGCTGGGCCGCATGGACCTGGCCGAGCGCCGGCGTCCGCAGGATGGCCGCATCAAGACCCGCTCGCCGGGGGGCCGCGAGGTCGAAATGCGCCTGTCGACCATGCCCACCGCCTTCGGCGAGAAGTGCGTGATGCGCATCTTCGACCCGGACGCGGCCTTCAAGAGCATCGACCAGCTCGGTTTCAGCCCGCAGGAAGCCGCTGGCTGGAATGCGCTGGTCGAGCGCCCGCACGGCATCGTGCTGGTCACCGGCCCGACCGGCTCGGGCAAGACCACCACCCTGTATTCCACGCTGAAGCGGCTGGCCACCCCGGACGTGAACGTATGCACGGTGGAAGACCCGATCGAGATGATCGCGCCCGAGTTCAACCAGATGCAGGTGCAGACCAACATCGACCTGGACTTCGCCAGCGGCGTGCGCACCCTGCTGCGGCAGGACCCGGACATCATCATGATCGGTGAGATCCGCGACCTGGAAACCGCGCAGATGGCGGTGCAGGCCTCGTTGACCGGGCACCTGGTGCTGTCCACCCTGCATACCAACGACGCGCCATCGGCGGTCACCCGCCTGCTCGACCTGGGCGTGCCGCACTACCTGCTGGCCAGCACCCTCAACGGCATCCTCGCCCAGCGCCTTGTGCGTACGCTGTGCCCGCACTGCAAGCAGCCGCACAGCCTTGGCGCGGCCGATTGGGCGGTGCTGGCTGATAGCCATGCCGCATATCCAGATGCCGCCACGCCCTGTCGGCCGGTCGGTTGCCTGGAGTGCCGGCGCACCGGATTCCTCGGCCGTATCGGCCTGTATGAGTTGCTGCCATTGGGTTCGCGGCTGCGCGGGCAGATCCGCGCCGACATGGACCTGGCCGGTTTCACCCGTGCCGCGCGGACTGAAGGGCTGCGAACCCTGCGCCAGGCCGGGCTTGAAAAGGTGGCGCAGGGGCTGACTACAATCGAGGAAGTCCTGTCAGTCCTGCCGCCCCCGGATGAACCCAGCCCCGTTCCTGATCCTTGAAACCGGCCGCCCGGTGCCGTCGCTGCGCCGCTACGGGCGCTTCCCGCACTGGATCCGCGTCGCCGCCGGGCTGGAGGAACACGAGACCGTGGTGGTCGATGTCGAGCACGGTGGCGCCCTGCCCGATCCGCACGCCTTCGCCGGCGTGCTGGTGACCGGCTCGGCCGCCTTCGTCACCGACCATGCCGACTGGAGCGAGCGCAGCGCCGCGTGGCTGCGCCAGACCGCCCACGACGACCTGCCGGTGTTCGGCATCTGCTACGGCCATCAGCTGCTGGCACATGCGCTGGGTGGTGAGGTGGCCTACAACCCGGCCGGCCGCGAGTCCGGCACGATCGAGCTGGAACTGCAGCCGCAGGCCGCGCAGGACCCGCTGTTCCAAGGCCTGCCTCAGCATTTCGCCGCCCACGCCACCCATCTGCAGACCGTGCTGCGCGCGCCCGACGGGGCCGAGGTGCTGGCCCGTTCGCCGCTGGACGGCTGCCATGCCTTCCGCTGGGGGCGCCAGGCCTGGGGCGTGCAGTTCCATCCGGAGTTCGCCACCCACCATATGCGTGGCTACGTGCGTGCCCGCGCCGACTGCATCGGCCGCCATGGCGGCTGCGCCCGCAGCATCGAGCGCGCCGTCAGTGCCGCGCCGCTGGCCCGCCAGCTGTTGCGGCGCTTCGTCCGCCAGGCGCGGCTGTCTTCAGCCCAGCCGATGGCAAAACAGGGATAATCGGCGGCACGGGCAGCCGCCCGGCCCCCTCCTGTCCTTCCCGGATGTCCATGAAAGAGATTCGCAAGCTGCCGGCTTCGGCGGGCGCCCAGTGGTTGCTGGATACGTTCTCCCTGTACCGGCGTGCGCCGCTGCAGCTGGCCCGGATCGGCCTGACCTGGCTGCTGGTGAGCTGGGTGGTCACGCTGTTGTCGACGCTGATTCCCGGCGCCGCCGGCATGGCGGTGCAGCTGATGACGCTGGCCATCTCGCCGATCATGTTCGGCGGCATGCTGTATGCCGTGGGCGAGATCGACGAAGGCCGCCCGGGCCTGGCTTCGCACCTGCTGCAGCCGATCCGCGACCACCGTGTCAGTCACCTGCTGGTGCCGCTGGCCATCCAGGTGCTGGCGGTGCTGCTGCTGGGCGCGCTGCTGTTCCTGATGATCGGCCGCGAGGGCTTCACCGCCTTCAGCGAGGTCATGACCAAGATGGAAGAGATCAGCCGCAGTGGCCAGCAGATCAAGCCGGACGATGCCGCCGCGCTGGTTGCCAACCTGCCGGCCAAGCGCATCGCGCTGTGGATGCTGCTGGTGTTCCTGAGTGCGGTCGCGCTGTCGCTGGCGATGTTCACCCAGCCGGCGCTGGTGGTGTTCGACAAGCAGAGCGGCATGCACGCGCTGCGCCTGAGCCTGCAGGGCTGCATCGAGAACATCGGCGCGATGATCGTGTTCGCCGCACTCGGCCTGATCGCCGCGTTCTGCATGTACATCCTGTTCGTGATCGTGATCCAGATCGCGATGCTGATCGGTGGCCCGCTGGCCGCCGCCTTCATCGCCCAGCTGGTGCTGACCACGGTGCTGATGCCGCTGTATGTCGGCGCGGTCTATGCCGCCTGGAAGCAGATGTTCGTGCACCGCGGCAGCCGCGCAGCCCCGCCGATTCCGACCACGCCGACCTCCAGCGACGTGTTCCACGCCTGACCGGTCCCACCGGTAGCGCCGGGCCATGCCCGGCGGTGGCATCACGTCGAACCCGGCACGCCGGGCATGGCCCGCCGCTACCGCATCATGCAGCGGGCTTCTTCACTACCGACGATGGCACCAGCCAGCGTGCGGCGTGGATGCCCAGCTCGTACAGCAGGCACATCGGGATCGCCAGCATCAGCTGCGACACCACGTCCGGCGGGGTCAGCACCGCCGCCACCACGAAGATGCCGACGATCGCGTAGCCACGGCCTTCCTTGAACTGCTGCGGCGTCACCCAGCCCAGCAGCACCAGGATCACCATCGCCACCGGCAGTTCGAAACTGCCGCCGAAGGCGAAGAAGATCGCCAGCACGAAGTCCAGATAGGCGTTTGCATCCGGCGTAATGGCGATCACGTCCGGGCTGAAGGTGGTGAGGAAGTGGAACACCGCCGGCAGCACCAGGAAATAGGCGAAGGCGCAGCCGGTGTAGAACAGCAGCACCGATGACACCAGCAGCGGCACCGCCAGGCGCTTCTCGCGCGCGTAAAGGCCCGGCGCGACGAACGCCCACAGCTGGTACAGCAGCCACGGCACCGCCACGAACAACGCGACGAAGAAGGTCAGCTTCAGTGGCGCGAAGAAAGCACCGGCCGGATTGGTGGCGATCATCGTCTGCCCATTGGGCAGCTGCGAGACCAGCGGTTCGGCCAATGCGTTGTAAAGCTTCTGGGTGAACGGCAGCAGCGCCAGCAGCGCCACCCCCAGGCCCAGCAATGCGCGCACCAGGCGGCCGCGCAGTTCCACCAGGTGTTCGACCAGCGAGCTCTCGCCGAAATCCTGTCCACTCATGGCTGGCGCTCCGTGCTCTGCGCTGGCGGCGGCGTACCGGCTTCAGCGGGCGCGGCCGAAGCCGGCTCGGCGGCACCACCGTCCTGCATCGGTTCAACCGCATCGGGCGCGGCGCTCATGTGCGGCGGCAGATCCGCTGGCGCCGGTGCACGGACTTGCTGCACCAGGTCATCGCCCTGCTGCTGTGCCTGCTGGGCTTCGCGACGGATCGCTTCGCCGCTGGCGCGCAGCTGGTTCTCGGTGTCCTGCATGCCCTGGCGCACGTCCTGCATCTGCCGCTTGATGTCCTCGGCCTGCAGTTCGCGCTCCAGTTCCTGTTTCACCGAATCCCATTGATTGCGGGCACGACGCACCCACAGGCCGGCGAAGCGGGCCGCCTTGGGCAGGCGCTCGGGACCGAGCACCACCAGGGCGACCACTGCAATCACCAGCAGTTCGCTGAAGCCGATATCGAACACCGCAACCGCTCCGGATCAACGTGCGTTGCGGTCGTGCTCGTCCTGCGCGGTGCGCGGGGCGTCCTGGCTGCGCGACTCATCGCCCAGCTGCGCGTTCGGCTTGTCTTCGTCGCGCATGCCCTTCTTGAATTCCTTGACCGCCGAACCGAGGTCCTTGGCGCCGCTGGTCAGGCGCTTGGTGCCGAACACCAGCAGGACGATGGCCAGCACGACCAACCAATGCCAGATGCTGAAACTGCCCATAAAGACGCTCGTTACGTTAGTGATCAGGCTGTCGAGCATAGCGCACCGGGTGTTAGCCGGCGCGCGTGACGAAAGTCAGTTTCCGCCCAGCGTTTCCGTGCGGATTTCGCCGTCGTTGACCGGCTGGAAACCCTGCTGCTGCGGCGGCGGGTTCTGCGGCACGTTCTGCAGCGGCGCGGTGGTGGCCTCGGCTGGGGCGGCCGGCGCTGCCTGAACAGGCGCCGGGGCGACGGCCGGGGCCGCTGCCGGGCGCGGCGCGTTGCCGCCGTTGCCGCTGCGGTTGTTGCGCGCAGCGTAGGTGGCCTCTTCCAGGCGATCGCGGAAGGCGACCACGTCCATCGACGGCGAACCGGCGGCGCGGCCTTCGAAGATCATCCGCGGCGTGGTGTTGCTGCCGTAGGCGTCGAGGTTGGCGGCGTCGTCGATCTGCAGCACCGCACCATCCAGGGCGACACCGGCGAACAGGCCGCGGGCACGCGACCACGACCAGATCTCGGCCTTCAGCTGGCCGTCGGTGGCCGCGGCGGCGTTGCGGCCCACCGGACCGGCGGCGACGCCAGCGTCGGCACCCAGCGTGAACTTGCCGTTGACCAGGTTGTCCAGGCTGCGATCGTTGCGGAACACCAGCACCACGTCCGAAGACTGCACGCCGGCCTGGAAGCCGATGCTGCCCCCGGTGAGCTTCACGAACACCGGGTTGGACCAGGCGCCATTGGCCATGCGCACCGACATCAGGCCGTGGCCACGGCGACCGCCGATGACCAGACCGGCCTTGATCGTGTCGGGAATGACGATGACCGCGCGGCCTTCGTCGAGCAATTTGTCCGGAATGCCCTGTTCAGGGATTTCCTGGATTTCAGCCAGCACGCGCACGGCATTGCGGGCACGCTGGTCTTCCTGCGGTCCGGCCATGGCCTGGCTGGACAGCAGGCTGGCGGCGATCAGCAGGGCTTGGATCGGGCGACGCATGGCAGGCTCCAGAAGTCAGTCCATAGGAAGATATAGCAAGTGACTGAAATTAGTAGTGTTGTCATGAATCTCCAATGAGCGTTCCCTGCTCACATTGATGCGCGCTATGCCTGCAATCCGAACCCTGCATCCCGGCGCGGCACCGGATCGGCGACAATACCGCCCATGCTCGACGCACCCGATACCGCCGTGCTGGCGGTCAACCTAGGCACGCCCGAAACGCCGACGGCCCCCGCCGTACGCCGTTACCTGGCTGAATTCCTGTCCGACCCCCGCGTGGTCTCGATCCCGGCGCTGCTGTGGCAGCCGCTGCTGCGCGGGTTGATCCTGCCGCTGCGCAGCGGCCGTTCGGCGGCCAAGTACGCCCAGGTCTGGCTGCCCGACGGCTCACCGCTGATGGTGCATACGCGCCAGCTGGCGCAGGCCATGCAGGCCCTGCTGCCGACCCTGACTGTGCGCCACGCGATGCGTTACGGCGAACCGGCGCTGGCCAGCGAGCTGGACCGGCTGGCCGCCGACGGCGCGCGCCGCATCGTGGTACTGCCGCTGTATCCGCAGTATTCCACCACCACCACCGCCTCGGTCGAAGACCGGGTCGATGCGTGGCAGCGCCGGAACCCGGGTGTAACCGTCAGCCTGGTTCGCGATTACTCGGTCGATCCGGGCTGGGTCGAGGCCGTGGCCGGCTCGATCCGGCGTTACTGGGAACAGCACGGTCGTGGCCAGACACTGATGTTCTCCTTCCATGGCATTCCGCAGCGCCTGGCCGATGCAGGCGATCCGTATCCGCAGCGCTGCGAAGCCAGCGCACAGGCCATTGCCAACGCGCTGGGCCTGGGCAGGGACGAGTGGCAGATGGGTTACCAGTCGCGGTTTGGCCGCGAGCGCTGGCTGCAGCCCTATGCCGAACCCAGCCTGTGGGCGCTGGCCGAATCCGGCGTGAAGCAGATCGACGTGGTCTGCCCGGGCTTCGCCACCGACTGCCTGGAGACGCTGGAAGAGGTCGCGATGGGCTTCACCGAGACGCTGGCCGAGCGCGGCGCAACAATGCGCTACATCCCCTGTCTCAACGCCGAACCGGAGCACGCACGCGCCCTGGCGCGACTGGCCGTGGCCTCGCTGGCATGAGCCTGCAGCCGCTTGAGCTCGAGGTCGGTGGCGCCCGCGTCGCCGGCCTTTGCAACCACGGCGACGGCCCACGCGTGCTGGCCCTGCATGGCTGGCTCGACAACGCCGCCAGCTTCGTGCCACTGGCCCCGCACCTGTCCTCGCTGCAGCTGGTGGCCATCGACCTGCCCGGTCATGGCCACAGCGCGCATCTGCCGGCCGGTGCCAGCTACACCACGGCCGCCGCGATCTGCCACGTACTCGATGTCGCCGACGCGCTGGGCTGGGACCGTTTCAGCCTGCTCGGCCATTCGATGGGCGCCGGCATCGCCAGCCTCACCGCCTCGGTCAGTGATCGCGTGGAGCGGTTGGTGGCGATCGAAGCGCTCGGCGGCCTGCGCGGTCCGGAAGAAGACACCGCCAACCGCCTGCGCGAGCACGTGAATGCCACGCGTGGGCTGGCACGCAAGCAACTACGCGTGTTCCCCGACCTGGCCGCGCCGATCCGCGCACGGATGATGACCAACCAGCTGAGCGAGCGCTGTGCACGGCTGCTGGTCGAGCGCGGCGTGGAACCGGTCGAGGGTGGCTACCGCTGGTGCAGCGATCCGCGCCTGATGCTGCCTACAGCGATCCGTCTCAGCGAAGGCCAGATCGACAACCTGCTGCAGGCCATCGCCTGCCCGACGCAGGTGATCTATGCCACGCCGGCGCAGTCCTACTATCCCGAGCCGATGCGCAGCGATCGCCTGCAGCACCTGCGCGATGGCCGTCTGGCGGTGTTTCCCGGCAACCATCACCTGCACATGGAAGATCCGGCGCAGATCGCCGAGGTG
The DNA here is from genome assembly GCF_036319985.1 of Stenotrophomonas sp. SMYL89. NCBI lineage: Bacteria > Pseudomonadati > Pseudomonadota > Gammaproteobacteria > Lysobacterales > Lysobacteraceae > Stenotrophomonas > Stenotrophomonas sp. SMYL89. Next base: position 341,012 of record NZ_JAWIRW010000003.1, read on the forward strand.
ATCCTGCGCTTCTTCAGCAACGACAACGCCGGCTGAGTCGCGGCGTCCGCGCACTTCACTCTGCGCAGTTGCGGCCGATACATCAGTTGCGGGCCGCTGCGCCTGCAGCACGCAGGTCCGGTCGGGCCTGCGGCGTGTGTCTGGTTCTGCAAGGAAGTCCGCATGCCCGCTCCATTGCACCGTTACCCACAGGATGTGGTCACGGCGCCCCGTCTGCGCGACGTTGATTGCGTCGCATTCCCCGAATTCCCGGTCCATGCCCTGGCCACGCACTCCTGCGTGCGTCGCCGCATGGCCGCTGTCGTCTGCTGATCCAGGAGTCGCCGATGTCCGCTGCATTCTCCCGTCCCCCCGATACCGCTCGCCTGCCGCACCTGCAGCAGCTCGCCCGCCGCGCTGATCGCCGCCTGCTGATCGGCAGCGCAGCACTGGGCCTGGCTGGCCTGGTGCTGGCCCTGCGTGGTCCACAGGTGCAGGCCGCCGTGCTGGCTGCCGCTGCAGTGCTGCCTGCGGCGTGGCTGGGCGGATCCCAGGCTGGCCATGGCTTCGCCCGCAATGGCCTGGCCTCGCTGTTGTCACTGCAACTGGCGCTGGTGTGCGCGATCGTCGGCCTGTCACCGGCACTGCCGGTTGCCCTGTTGCTGGGCGTGCTGCTGGGACACCGCGATCGGCTGCCGGTGTGGCTGGCCGGTGGGGTCGGCACGCTCGCACTGCTGGCCCCGTTGCTGAGCGGTGCCACAGTGTGGCCGACGCTGCTGCAGGCCGGCATGTTCGCGGGCCTGACCCTGTTCCTCGGCCAGGTCGCGCTGCGGCTTCGCCAGCAGACCGAGACACTTGGGCATGGCCCGCGTCGCCTTGCCGCGCTGGCACGCGATATCGCCACCGGCGCCGATCTTGGTGCACATGCCGACACCAGCGCCTATGCGCCGGGTTCACTGGCCCACGCCCTGGCCGACACTGCGCGCCACGTGCAGGCCCAGCGCGGACGCGAGGCGGCGGCGCATGCCGAGAACGCGCAGATCCGCCAGGCGCTGGATGCCTCACGCACCGCGATGATGATCGCTGACAACGACCACGTGATCCGCTATGTGAACCGTTCGGTGGTAGCACTGCTGCGCAACCAGCAGGCAACGTTGCGACAGGCCTTCCCCGATTTCGACGCCGAACGCCTGGTGGGCAGCAGCATCCATCGTTTCCACGCCAACCCGGACCGCATCCGCGCCATCCTCAATGGCCTGCAGGTCACGCATAACGGCAAGGTGCAGATCGGCCCGGTGCACTTCGCGCAGGTGGTCACACCGGTGTTCGACGACCAGGGCGCGCGCCTGGGCTTTGCCGTGGAGTGGCATGATCGGACCCACGAACTCACGCTGGAGAACGCCGTGGCCGGCATCGTCGCTGCCGCCGCCGCCGGTGATCTCGACCAGCGCCTGCAGGCCACCGAAGGGGCGAGCTTCCTCGATGGCCTGACCGGTGGCATCAACCAGTTGCTGGATACGCTGGGCCGCACCATCGACGAAGTGCGGCAGATGCTCTCGGCACTGGCCAACGGCGACCTGGATCGGCGCATGCACGGCGAGTATCACGGCGCCTTCGCTGCCATCCAGCGCGACGCCAATGCCACGGCGGAACAGCTGGCACGCATGGTCGGCCGCATCCAGGACTGCGCATCGTCGATCAGTACCGCGGCCGGTGAGATCGCTGCCGGCAACGGCGCGTTGTCCGAGCGCAGCGAGCGGCAGGCGGCGCATCTGCAGGAAACCGCGGCCTCCATGGAGGAACTGACGGCCACCGTGCGCCAGAACGCCGCCCATGCGCGGGAGGCCAGCGCGCTGGCGTCCTCCACGCAGGACGCGGCCAGCGACGGCAACCTGGCCATGCGGCGGGTGGTCGACACCATGCAGGCCATCGAGGGCGCGTCGAAGCGGATCGGCGACATCACCGGCGTCATCGACGGCATCGCGTTCCAGACCAACATCCTGGCGCTGAATGCCGCCGTGGAGGCGGCGCGCGCCGGCGAGCAGGGCCGAGGCTTCGCCGTGGTGGCCAGTGAAGTGCGGGTTCTGGCGCAGCGTTCGGCGGCGGCGGCCCAGGAGATCAAGAAGCTGATCGACGAAGCCGGCCGCCAGGTGGGCGAAGGTGCCCAGCTGGTGGCGGATGCCGGCCAACGCATGCAGGGGATCGTGGGGGGTGTCGAGAATGTCAGCCACCTGATGCGCGAGATATCCGCGGCGTCGCAGGAGCAGTCAATCGGTATCGAGCAGATCAACCAGACCGTGGTGCAGATGGACCAGGCCACGCAGCAGAATGCTGCGCTGGTGGAGGAAGCAACTGCCGCAGCACGCGAGCTGCAGTCGCAGGCGGGAACGCTGGATGATGCGGTGTCGGTGTTCCGTCGGCAGGAGTCACAGGGCGGGGCGCTGGTCGCCTGATCCCGGCCTTCAACACGAGCCATGTGAAGACGGCGCCCGCAGGGCGCCGTCTTTTTTATGTGTCCTGCGTGACGGATCACGGGAGGCACAGGACCCGGTGGTATCGATCCTTTGGTAGTGCCGGCCGCTGGCCGGCAACCACGCCGCGCGCAGTGCGCATGCCCACACCACGCATCACGCATCACGCATGGCGTGGACCTACCGATACCACCACCGGATGCATTGCATGGCCCCATCACCGGTAGTGCCGGGTGCTGGCCGGCAACCTCGACACGTCCATTGCGCAGGCCCATGCACGTATCCACGCATGGCGTGGATCTACCGGTGCATTCCGGCAGCTGCATTTTCCTGCGCACAAAGAAAAACCCCGCTGCGTGAGCAGCGGGGTTTTGGGTATAAACCCTGGCGATGACCTACTCTCGCATGGCTTGAGCCACACTACCATCGGCGCAGCTGCGTTTCACTTCCGAGTTCGGGATGGGATCGGGTGGTTCCACAGCGCTAATTTCACCAGGGAGGCTTT
>NZ_JAWIRW010000004.1:0-124249 GCF_036319985.1 Stenotrophomonas sp. SMYL89
GGTGGGTGGCGCAGGGGCGTGAGCCGCATGGATGCGGCGATCGAGCTTACATGGACGTACTTGCAGCGTCCCCTGCGCCACCCACCCGCCCGGCCAAGCGCGGCTTCTGCTTCTGCTTCTGCTTCTGCTTTTGCTTCTGCCTTCAGCGACCAAGCAGCCAGCCACGAGGGGCTGCGCCGTTGGCTGGAACAACCTGTTACCCATACGGGGAATGCCCCCGTCACAGCTCCATGCGATGCTGATCGCCTGATCCCTGCCAGCGAGAACGCCCGCATGACCACCATCATCGCCCCGCGCGTGCACGACATCGGCGGCCTCGAAGTCCGTCGCGCCGTTCCCACCCTGCAGGCCCGCAGCATCGGCTCGTTCGTGTTCGTCGACCAGATGGGCCCGGCACTCATGCACCCCGGCACCGCCATCGACGTGCGCCCCCATCCGCATATCGGCCTGGCCACCGTGACCTACCTGTGGTCGGGTGCGATCGGACACCGCGATACGCTCGGCTCGGACCAGGTGATCCGTCCCGGTGACGTCAACTGGATGACCGCCGGCCGCGGCATCGCTCATTCCGAGCGCACGCCGCAACCGGACCGCGACCATGACAACCCGATCCACGGCATGCAGACCTGGGTGGCGCTGCCGAAGTCGCACGAGGAAATCGAACCGGCGTTCTACCACCACGCGGCGGCCACCCTGCCCGAGCAGCGCCGCAACGGTGCCTGGCTGCGCGTGATCGCCGGCCGCGCCTATGGCGAGGAATCGCCGGTGAAGGTGTTCGCCGACACCCTCAACGTGGCGATCGATCTCGACCCGGATGCGGAGATCGACATCGACGACGGCCATCGCGAACGCGCGTTGTACATCCTCGAGGGCGAGGCGCAGCTGGATGGCGTGGACATCCCCGCACAGCACCTGGTGATTCCGGAAGCCGGCGCACGTGGCCGCCTGCGCGCGAAGACGCCGGTGAAGGCCATGCTGTTCGGCGGCGAGCCGCTGGATGGCCCGCGTCATCTGTGGTGGAACTTCGTATCCAGCTCGAAGGAGCGTATCGAGCAGGCCAAGCACGATTGGGAGGCCGGCCGCTTCGGCACCATTCCGGGCGACGACAAGGAATTCATCCCGCTGCCGCAGTACTGAACATCGCGTGTTGCACACATCCGAGGGTGTATCCCTGCACCCGGCGTTGACGCTACAGTCACCCGCTGATCACTGAAATGTGACATAAATCACACTTTCACCGTCAAAGGAGTGCAACACATGAGCATGGGTAAACGCTTGTCCGCCGAATTCCTCGGCACGTTCTGGCTGGTTCTGGGTGGCTGCGGCAGTGCGGTGCTGGCCGCCAAGTTCGGCGGTGATGGCAATCCGCTGGGTATCGGGTTCCTCGGCGTCGCCCTGGCCTTCGGCCTGACCGTGGTGACCGGCGCCTATGCGTTCGGCCATATCTCCGGCGCGCACTTCAATCCGGCGGTCAGCGTCGGCCTGTGGGCCGGCGGCCGCTTCCCGACCAAGGACCTCGTGCCGTACATCATCGCCCAGGTGGCTGGCGGCCTGCTGGCCGGCTTCATCCTGCTGCAGATCGCCTCCGGGGCCAGCGGCTTCGCCATCGATGGCAGCCAGGCCGGTGCGTTCGCCAGCAATGGTTATGGCGCGCTGTCGCCCGGCGGTTACAGCGTGGCCGCGGCCTTCCTGTGCGAAGTGGTGCTGACCGCCGTGTTCCTGATCGTGATCATGGGCTCCACCCATGGCAAGGCACCGGCTGGCTTCGCGCCGCTGGCGATCGGCCTGTCGCTGACCCTGATCCACCTGATCAGCATCCCGGTCACCAACACCTCGGTGAACCCGGCCCGCTCCACCGCCGTGGCCTTCTTCGCCGGCAGCGGTGCGGTCAGCCAGCTGTGGCTGTTCTGGGTCGCTCCGCTGCTGGGCGGCGCGATCGGCGGCATCATCTACAAGTGGATCGGCAACGACCGCTGAGGCCTGTGCGGACCATTGCGGCCGATCTTCGGCCGCAATGGTTACGCTTGTAACCGCAATTTGTGCGATCGCTCACGTTCCGTTAAGGTTGAGTTGACCGTCCGTGCACATGCCGGCCGGGGTGGCATCCGGGGATGGGATGCCAAGGCTGCCGGTCCATCCGGCGGAGCCAACGACACACCACCTTGGGGGATGCATGAAGTTCGCGCCTGTAGTGTTGTCGAGCCTGCTGTTCGCTGCGGCCCAGGCCGCCGCGCAGGCTCCTACCGAATGTCCTTCATTGCCGGCCAGCAGCGGCCTGCAGTGGCAACAGCAGGCACAGGCCGATTTCCTGGTCTGCCGCGCCAGCACCGGCGATGGCCGCGAGGTATTGAGCCTGATGCTCAGTACGCGCGATCCCAACCTTCCATTGAACCGCTCGCTGCGCCAGGAAAAGGGCAGTTTCGGCGGTGAATCGCTGTACTGGTACCAGCCCGACCTGGGAGGCCAGCAGCCGCCCGGCTATGCCGAGCGCCGCATCAGCGTGGTCAAGCTCGACAAAGGACGTTACGCGCAGATTTCGCTGTATCCGGACAGCGCGCAGGAACTGGGCTCGCTGCAGCAGCTGGCGCAGGGCATGAGCCTGACCCCGTCGGCCGTGGCTGCCGGGAACTGACGATGGCGGGGATGACTGCCTGGCAGCATCCCCGCAGGATCCGACGCGCGGGACGTCCGCCGGGCATGGCCCGGCGGCGTTACCGGCTTCTTTCGCCGGGCCATGCCCGGCGCAATCCCTCAGAACTTGCCTTCCTGGAAATCGACGAAGGCCTGCATCAGTTCCTGCCGCGTGTTCATCACGAACGGGCCATGGCGCATCACCGGTTCGCGCAGCGGACGACCGGCCACGAGGATCAGCCGCGCACCCTCGCTGCCTGCCGACAGATGCAGCTGCTCGCCACCGCCCAGCACCGCCAGTTCCTGTCGGGCGACGTCGCGCGCCGCATCCTGCTCACCCACCGTCACCGCACCTTCGAACACATACGCAAACGCGTTGTGCCCTTCCGGCAAGGCATAGGTCCAGGCGCGATCCGGCGCCAGCGTGATGTCCAGGTACAGCGGATCGGTGGCCGGCTGCACGATCGGGCCCTGCGTGCCATCCACGGTGCCGGCAATGACCTTTACGTCCACGCCCGCTTCCGGATGCACCACCGGAATCCGCTCAGGGGCGAATTCCTGGTACTTCGGATCCGTCATCTTCTCCTTCGCCGGCAGGTTCACCCACAGCTGGAAGCCGCGCATCTGCCCGCTTTCCTGCTCGGGCATTTCCGAATGCACCAGGCCGCGGCCTGCGGTCATCCACTGCACGCTGCCCGGGGTCAGCAGGCCCTCGTTGCCGTGGTTGTCGCGATGCCGCATGCGCCCGTCGAGCATGTAGGTGACGGTCTCGAAACCACGATGCGGATGCTCCGGGAAGCCGGCGATGTAGTCCTCGGCACGGTCCGTGCCGAATTCGTCGAGCAGCAGGAACGGATCCAGGTCCGGCAGCGTGGGGCCACCGATGACGCGGGTCAGGCGCACGCCGGCACCGTCGGAGGTGGGCATGCCACGGATGGTCCGCAGCACGCGGACCGGTTCGGGAAAGCTCATGGCGACTCCTGTTGGATGGATGCCACTGAAGATGGACGCCACACGGCTGCGCGCCAATGGACGGCGCCGCAACCGATTGTTCCATCCCTGATGTTCGCTGCACGTCAGCACAACAAGCGTACGACCAAAGTACTACCGCCGATTCGTCCTGTGCCAATTGACCCTGCCGAGGGCACGCGGGACTCTTTGACTGTCTTTCCGGGAGAGAGCACCTCATGAAAGGGTTTTCCAAAATAGGCTGGGCGGCCCTCGCCCTGCTCGGCGCCTTCTGTCTGGGCACCGTGGCCCTGCGCCGCGGCGAACACATCAATGCGTTGTGGATCGTCGTCGCCGCGGTTTCGCTGTACCTGGTGGCCTACCGCTTCTACAGCCTGTTCATCGCCAACAAGGTGATGCAGCTGGACCCGACCCGGGCCACCCCGGCGGTGATCAACAACGATGGCCTGGACTACGTGCCGACCAACAAGCACGTGCTGTTCGGCCACCATTTCGCCGCCATTGCCGGTGCCGGCCCGCTGGTCGGCCCGGTGCTGGCCGCGCAGATGGGCTACCTGCCCGGCCTGCTGTGGCTGGTGGTGGGCGTGGTGCTGGCCGGCGCGGTGCAGGACTTCATGGTCCTGTTCCTGTCCAGCCGCCGCAACGGTCGTTCGCTGGGTGATCTGGTGCGCGAGGAAATGGGCCAGGTGCCTGGAACGATCGCGTTGTTCGGCGCGTTCCTGATCATGATCATCATCCTGGCAGTGCTGGCGATGGTGGTGGTCAAGGCACTGGCCGAAAGCCCGTGGGGCATGTTCACGGTGATCGCGACGATGCCCATCGCGATCCTGATGGGCGTGTACATGCGCTACATCCGCCCCGGCAAGATCGGCGAGATCTCGGTGGTCGGCCTGATCCTGCTGCTGGCCGCGATCTGGTACGGCGGCAAGGTCGCCGCCGATCCTGTGTGGGGCCCTGCGTTCACCTTCACCGGCACCCAGATCACCTGGATGCTGATCGGCTACGGCTTCGTCGCCTCGGTGCTGCCGGTGTGGCTGCTGCTGGCACCGCGCGACTACCTGTCGACCTTCCTCAAGATCGGCACCATCATCGCGCTGGCCATCGGCATCCTGGTGGTGATGCCGGAACTGAAGATGCCGGCGCTGACCCAGTTCGCCGCCAGCGGTGATGGCCCGGTGTGGAAGGGCGGCATGTTCCCGTTCCTGTTCATCACCATTGCCTGCGGTGCGGTGTCCGGCTTCCACGCGCTGATCTCCTCGGGCACCACGCCGAAGCTGCTGGCCAATGAAGCACACATGCGCTACATCGGCTACGGCGGCATGCTGATGGAATCGTTCGTGGCGGTGATGGCACTGGTCGCGGCCTCGATCATCGATCCGGGCATCTACTTCGCGATGAACAGCCCGGCGGCAGTGATCGGTGCCGATGCTGCATCGGCGGCGCACTACATCACCAACACCTGGGGCTTCACCATCACCCCCGAACAGCTGACCGCGACTGCGGCGGCGATTGGTGAACCGACCATCCTGCATCGCGCAGGGGGCGCACCGACACTGGCGGTGGGCATCGCGCAGATCCTGCACGAAGCGATTCCCAGTGGCAGCGACGCGATGATGGCGTTCTGGTACCACTTCGCGATCCTGTTCGAAGCGTTGTTCATCCTCACTGCAGTCGACGCTGGCACCCGTGCCGGTCGCTTCATGCTGCAGGACCTGCTGGGCAACTTCGTGCCGGCGCTGAAGAAGACCGAGTCGTGGACCGCCAACATCATCGGTACCGCCGGCTGCGTGGCGCTGTGGGGCTACCTGCTCTACACCGGCGTGGTCGATCCGTTCGGTGGCATCCAGACGCTGTGGCCGCTGTTCGGCATCTCCAACCAGATGCTGGCCGGTATCGCGCTGATGCTGGGCACGGTGGTGCTGTTCAAGATGAAGCGTGACCGCTATGCGTGGGTGACGGCGGTGCCAGCGATCTGGCTGCTGATCTGCACCACCTACGCCGGCTTCATCAAGATCTTCGACAGCAACCCGGCACAGGGCTTCCTGGCGCAGGCACACAAGTTCCAGGCCGCCCTCGCCAGCGACACCATCACCGCACCGGCCAAGTCGGTGGCGCAGATGAAGCAGATCGTGGTCAACGCTTACGTCAACACCGGCCTGACCGCGCTGTTCCTGATGGTGGTGGGCGCAGTGCTGGTGTATTCAATCAAGACCATCCTGGCGGCACGCCGCAACCCGCAGCGCAGCGACCGCGAGACCCCGTACGTGGCGCTGAAGCCGCATGAAATGGTGGACCTGTGATGAGCACGCAACTGGTTCCCGCCGGCCAGTACCAGGCGCACCGCCGCATCTGGCGGCGCCTGGTGCAGACCGCACGGCTGTGCTGTGGCATTCCTGATTACGACAACTACGTCCGGCACATGCTGGAGAAGCATCCGGACCAGGAGCCGATGGACTACAAGACGTTCTTCCGCGAGCGCCAGGAAGCGCGCTACGGCGGACGCAACGGCGGTCGCTGCTGTTGAGGTTCTGGGTGGGTGCCGGGCTTGCAGCCCGGCGCCCGCAGAGGCCGGAGCAACTGCAACTGCGGGAGCGTCTGCTCTGGCTTTCTGTGGGTTTGGCGGGGCGGTGTGGGCTTGCAGGACACGCCGTAAACCCCCAGGCCGGCCCAGCCACTGGCGGCTGTGCGTTCGGGCGCTTGCGAAGCAGTGCTTCGCAAGCAAAGCGCCCTCACCCATGGGGGCTCGATGGCGCCATCCATGCCGCCAACGGTCCTGCAAGCCCACACCGCCCCACCTTCGACAGATTGCCGGTGACGGCGACACACATGCGGGGTCAGATCCATTTTCCGAAGGAAAACGGATCTGACCCCATTCTGTTTATCGATATCTGACAGAAAAATCGTGTCGACCAAGGTCGACACCTATCCAAAGCCACGCGTGCCAGCAGTCGCCGTTACCCACAGCCGCGTGAACCTGTCGAAGGCGGGGTGGGTCCGGTTGCGGGGGCGTGAGCGCCATGGATGGCGCGACCGAGCCTACATGGACGTATTTACGGCGTCCCCCGCAGCCGGACCCACCCCGCCATCCCACGGAATGCCCGCTGTAGCCGTTGCTGTTGCCGTTGCACTGAGCGGGTGCAGGGCTGCAAGCCCTGCTGGCCTACTCCACCAGTGTGATCGGCGTCAGCGTGACCCTGGCGTTGTTCGCCGCGCCCATGCGATCGGTGTACGCCTGGCCACGCTGTACCAGGTAGAAGCTGTCCACGTAATCGATGTCGTTGGAGAACCACGACGTTGGCATCGCCTTCAGAATCGCACCTGCGATATCGGCGATCACCGAATACTCCGGCGCAAACGCGCCCAGTGCCGCCTTCACACCGTTGCTCAGCGCCACCAACAGGTCCTGGTAGTTGGTGTCGCCGTCATCCTCGAACAGCTGGACATTGGCCGCGTTGAAGCGGTAGTTGCCCCACAGGATCAGCGCCTGCCGGGGGGTGTAGTCGGTCTTGTCATAGTCCAGGTAGGGCATGTCGACCGTAGCCATTTCCGGCTCGGCCTTGCCGACCTGCAGCCCGGACACCACTGCGAACACCTCGGCCGCGCCCAATGCCCACGGCTCCTGGTCATCGGCCAGGCGGATGCGGTCGAGACGGGTGATATCCAGCGACGCGCGCGCGCCATCGGCCGACAGCTGGATGCGCTCGGGTGACTGCAGGCCCCGTGCGCGCAACCCGGCGTTGACCAGCGCCATGCCCTCCTGCACCGAACGGCGGGTATCGATATCGACGATCAGCACCGGAAATGACGGCGCACGCTTCGCATCCAGCACATGCGCGCGGCCCTGCGCGTCGTAGGCGGTCAAGGTGGTCCAGTCCCGGTCATTGCCGCGCGGCAGGCTGGCCACCCACAGCTGTTGCGGAGCGGTGTCCGCCAGCGACTGGCCCTCAGGAACATAGGCGCGCAGCTGCAGCAGGCCCTCACCCTGCTCCGACAATCCCTTGGCCTGGCGCAACCGTTGATCGTTGCTGGCCAAGGCGGCACTGGCCCGGGTACGAACATCCGGGTCAAAGCGCTCCATCACCGCATCCAGGGCCACGGCATGCTCGGGCGATGCCACCAGCGTGCCGCGCACGATCTCGGCAAAGCCCGGTTGCGTGATCAGCGAAGCCACCTCGCGCGCGCTCGCCTCGGTCACGGCCTGAACCTGGGCGCCACGCGCAGTTGCAGCACCTTGTGCAGTTGCCCCCGCACTGGCCAGCAGCAGCGCCAGTACTGCAACCCCGCGAATCATCTGTCGTTGCGTCATTCCAGCCCCCGGCAACGTCGCTGCGGATGAGCGACAGGTGCTGCCTACGCTACGACGCTGACACCATGCGTGCCGGTATGTACTGCACAGTTCCACCTGCGGCCGGCAAAAAAAGAGCCGAGCATGGGCTCGGCTCCATACGGGAATGCGATCCCACGGAGGCCCGGACTCAGCCGTTGGCCATCCACTTCAGGATCAAGCCAGTGACATAGGCCAGCCCGGTGCCGGTGGCATAGCCCACCGTGCCGAGCAGCACGCCCACCGGCGCCAGCGTCGGGTGGAACGCCGCCGCCACCACCGGTGCCGACGCCGCCGCACCGATGTTGCCCTGCGAACCGATGGCAAAGAAGAACAACGGCGCGCGCAGCAGCTTGGCCACCACCCACAGCACCAGCACGTGCGTGGCCATCCAGATCGCGCCGAGCAGGAACAGCCACGGCCGATCCAGCAGCGACAGCAGGTTCATCTGCATGCCGATGCAGGCGATCAGGAAGTACAGGAACACTGTGCCCAGCCGCGACGCACCGGCCGCTTCCAGCCGCCGCGCGCGGGTGAAGCTCAGGCCCAGGCCCATCGCGGTGGACAGCAGGATCACCCACACGAACTGGCTGTCCAGGCTGAACTGACTGGCCCAGCTGACGTTGGCCTTGAACCAGCCGGACAGCGGCGCAGCGATGGCGTGGGCCAGGCCGACACCGCCCAGTGCCACGCCGACGATCACCATCAGGTCGGTCATGCTCGGAATGCGTGCGTTCTGCGCCTCGTAGGCACTGATGCGCGCCTTCATCTCGTCGATGGCACGGGTATCGGCACCGTTGCGGGTGTCGATCTGCTGTGCGCGGTTGGCCAGGAACAACAGGATGGCCATCCAGAGGCTGGCGCAGGCCACGTCGACCACCGCGAACTGGCCGAAGGTGGTGGCATCGGTGCCGAACACCTCGCGCATGGCGACCATGTTGGCGCCGCCACCGATCCAGCTGCCTGCCAATGCGGCCATGCCGGCCCAGGTATCACCGGCCACGGTTTCCGGGTGGATCAGCTTCATCAGCTGGAACGAGACGATGGCGCCGAGCATGATGCCGGCGGTACCGGCGCAGAACACGAGCAGCAGCTTCGGCCCGAGCTTGATGACCCCTTTCAGGTCGATCGACAGGGTCAGCAGCACCAGCGCGGCCGGCAGCAGCACGTCGCGTGCAACCGGGTTGTACAGCGAGGTGTTGTGGCCATCGATGACACCGGCGGTGTTGTAGATGGCGGGGATGAAGTAGCACAGCAGCAGCGCCGGCACCCAGGCGAAGATCTTCTTCAGCAGAGGGGTCGGGCCACTGGCAGCCCAGAAGATCAGGGCCAGGGTGGCGGCAATCAGGCCCAGGCCAACGATGTCGTTGCTGATCAGGGCAGTAGCGGGTTCGGTCGGCATGGGATCCTCTGTCGATCGAAAGAGCGGGAAAAAAAAGCGCCGCATAAAGCGGCGCATCCGCAGATTAACATTGTCTTCACGCCGGGTCATGCTGCAGTGCCGGCTGCCCTTTGCCGGAACCTCTCCCATGCAGCTCGGCGCCTTCTCCGTCAGCCTCTCGGTCCGGGACCTGTCGGCCTCCCGCACCTTCTACGAAGCACTGGGCTTCTCGGTGACCGGCGGCGAGCCGGCGCAGAACTGGCTGGTGATGCGCAACAACGGCATTGTCATCGGCCTGTTCCAGGGCATGTTCGAAGGCAACCTGCTCACCTTCAACCCGGGCTGGGACCAGCACAAGCAGGAACTGCCCCACTTCCAGGACGTGCGCGAGCTGCAGGCGGAGCTGGATGCGAAGGGCATCGAACTGGCGGTGCGCACCGACCCTGATGGGCAGGGCACCGGCTATCTGCAGCTGGCCGATCCTGATGGCAATGTGATCCTGATCGACCAGCACGTGGCGCGGCCAAACGGGCGTTGATGCGGACAGCCATTGCGTGGGTAGGCGTCGACCTTGGTCGATGGACGGCATGCCAACCGAGGTTGGCATCCCGCAGGACGGCCGGTTCAGGCCGGACGTGAGGCGCTGAAATCGAGCGTGGCGCGCGTTCCGCGCGGGTCACAGGGATGCAGCTGCAGGGTCCAGCCCAGGTGTTCACACAGTCGTGCGATCAGATCCAGGCCGATGCCGCCGCCACGGTCCGCGCGTTCACCACGGGCCATGCGCGCGTGGATCGCCGCAATCTCCTCCGGGCTCATGCCATGCCCCGGATCCTGCAGGGTCAACACCGCCGACGAACTCAGCCGCAGTTCGATATGGCCGCGCCCACTGTTCTCGATGGCATTGCGCAGCAGGTTGCCGATCGCCGCCTGCACAACGGCCAGCGGCGCGACGATGTCCACCGGCGCAGCCTGGATGCCGATGCTCAGGTCCTTGTCGCCGAGCAGGTGACGATGGTCGTCAACGATTTCCGGCAACAGCTGGTCCAGCGCGATGCGCTCGGCGCGCGCGGCCAGGCGCGCCGGATCACGGGCCAGCACCAGCAACAGTTCGATCAGCTGCTCCACGCTCTGCGCGGTGCGCAGCACGCGCTGCATCTGCTGACGTGCACGCTCGGGCAGCCCCGGCTGCTCCAGCGCCAGCTCGGCAGCGCCGGTCATCACCGCGATCGGCGTGCGCAGTTCATGGCTGGCGGTGCTGATGAAGACCCGCTCGCGTTCGACGAACTGCTCGTTGCGGTCCAGATAGTCGTTCAGCGCATCGGCGATGGTGTGCAGCTCCGAGCTGCCACGCGGATCGACCTCGATGCGCTGGCCCTGAACGCCCGGCCGCAGCGCGGCGATGTGCTGCGCCAGCAGGCTCAACGGACGCACCATGCGCTCCATACCGAACGACGCCATCAGCACGGTGACGAAGATCATGATCACCCCGGCCAGCATCACCCAGCGCGTGGCGAACTGTTCCAGGTCATGGAAGTCGGAGATGTCCAGAACCAGCGCGACCCGGCCCATCGACTCGGTTTCGCGCACCATCACCGCCGTCTCACGCCCCTTGACCATCACGCCGTCATGCAGCCCCGGATGCAATGTGCGCAGGCCCTGGGGCAGGTTGACCGCATCGAAGCGGTACAGGCTGAGCGTGTCCGAATCCTGCCAGCGGTAATGCGGCTCGTGCTCGACGTGCTCGACGATGCTGTCCAGTTCGGAATTGAGCAGTGCGCGCCAGGCGGCATGCTCGGCATGTTCATGCACATAGTTGCCGACGCTGAACACCGCGATCGACAGCAGCGCCAGATAGCCCAGCAACCACCACACCACGCGCCGGTACAGCGGCCCCGGCTTACGCGCCTTCATCGCCATCCTTGCTCGCATCGCTGGCGGTGGTCACCGCCAGCCGGTAGCCCACCCGCGGCAGGGTATGGATCAGTTTCTCGGCGAACGGACCATCGACGCTGCGGCGCAGTTCGTAGACATGGGAACGCAGCAGATCGCCATCCGGCGGTTCGTCGCCCCACAGGGCGAATTCCAGCTGCTGGCGGGTGACCGCGCCCGGACTGGCGCGCATCAACACCTCCAGCAGCTTGCGGCAGGCCGGGTACAGGTGCAGCACCTGGTTGCCGCGCTGGGCTTCCAAGGTGGCCAGATCCAGCACCAGGTCGCCCACCTGCAGGCGCTTGCGGGGGTTGCGGCCCTGCGCCCGCAGCAGCAGCGCTTCCAGCCGCACCTCCAGCTCCGGCAGCGCGAACGGCTTGGTCAGGTAGTCGTCGGCGCCGGCACGGAAGCCGGCAATCTTGTCCGGCAGCTCGTCACGCGCGGTCAGCATGATCACCGGCACTTCCGATGCATGTTCGGCGCGCAGCCGGCGCAGCACCTCCGGGCCCTCCATGCGCGGCAGCATCCAGTCCAGGATGACCGCGTCATACGGATGGCTTCCGGCCAGGTGCAGTCCGGTGATGCCATCGGGCGCCACGTCGAGCACATGCCCGCGCGACTCGAAATAGTCGAACAGGTTCGCCACCAGCTGGCGGTTGTCCTCGATCACCAACAGACGCATGCACGAAACATCCACGGAAGTTCGTACCATGGTAGCGCCGCACATGTCGGAATGCGGTCGCCCCGGCGCCGCTCTGACGCTTTTCCCACCCCCGCCACCTCAGAATGGCCGTTTTGCTCCCGGAGCCTGCCGTGCCCGTAGCCCTGCCCCGCCGTTGGCACCTGCCCCTGTTGTGGTTGCTGATCATTGCTGCGCTGGCAGCGGGGATCGGCCTTCGGCAACCGCAGCCGCCGGACGAGCCGCGCTTCGTGCTGGCGGCGAGGACCATGGTCGAGAGCGGGCAATGGCTGCTGCCGCACCGTGGCGTGGAGCTGTATGCGGAGAAGCCGCCGGTCTTCATGTGGCTGCAGGCCGCCGCCTACGAGATCGTCGGCAGCTGGCAGTGGTCGTTCCTGCTGCCGTCGTTGCTGGGCGCCCTGCTCAGCCTGTGGCTGGTGTCGGACCTGGCACGGCGGCTGTGGTCGCCACGGCATTCCATCTACGCCCTGGCGGCGCTGTTCTGCACCCTGCAGTTCGGGCTGATGGCCAAGCGCGCGCAGATCGACATGGTGCTGGTTGGCATGACCACCGTGGCCCTGTGGGGCCTGATGCGCCACCTGTGCGAACGCCGCAATCTGCCCGCCCTGTGGCTGGCCGGCTTTGCCGCCGGCGTGGGTACCGTGACCAAGGGCGTGGGCTTCCTGCCGCTGCTGATGGTGCTGCCCTGGTTTGGCTGGTGGCTGTACCAGCGTCGCCGGGGGTACACGGTGGAAGGCCCGCATCCGGCCACCCTGCTGTGGCTGATCCCGGCCTTCCTGCTGGGGGTAGGGGTGTGGCTGGCGCCGCTGGGCTGGGCCCTGCTGCACACGCCCACGGCCGAACTGCAGGCCTACGCGCATGAGCTGTTGTTCAAGCAGACCGGTACCCGTTACGCCAATGCCTGGCACCACCGGCAGCCCGCCTGGTACTACCTGCAGGTGATCCTGACCCTGTGGCTGCCGGGCAGCCTGCTGCTGCCGATGCTGTTCAAGCCCTGGTGGCGCCGTATCCGCCGAGGCGACCGCCGCCAGTGGCTGCTGCTGGGCTGGGCCGTGCTGGTGCTGGTGTTCTTCAGCGCCAGCCCAGGCAAGCGTGAGGTGTACCTGCTGCCGATGCTGCCGGCCATGGCGCTGGCCGTGGCACCGCTGCTGCCCGGCCTGTTGCGCCGCCTGTGCGTGCGCCGCTATCTGTTCGGCTACAGCGTGGTGCTGATGCTGGCCACCGGCACGCTGGGCGTGATGCTGATGACCGAACACCCGTGGGCGGTGGCCCAGCTGGAACGCCGGGCGATGCCCGACACCCTGCTGCCCGTGCTGGGGGATGGCCTGCTCACCTTTGCCATTGCCCTGGCCACGCTGATCGTGTGGCTGCGGGTACGCCGCGCGGCGACGCTGGTGCTGCTGACCCACGGCATGCTGTGGATGCTCTACGGCCTGGTGCTGATCCCGGCGCTGGACCCCTACGCCTCGGCGTCGGCGCTGATGCGCCGGGTCGGCGCGCGGATCGGACCAGACGCCGAACTGGCGCTGGTGGCCTGGCGCGAACAGAACCTGCTGCAGGCCGACCGCCCGGTACGCGAGTTCGGCTTCAAGCGCCCCTGGGCCGAGCAATGGCATGACGCCGGCCCGTGGCTGGCCGAGGCGCCAGACAAGCGCTGGCTGCTGGTGCTGGACGACGCGATGAGCCCCTGCGTGGATCCGGCCAAGGTGATCGACATCGGTGTTGCCAACAGGAACCGTTGGCAACTGCTTCCCGGTACCGCTTGGAACCCGGAATGCCACGCCGAGCGGACAGGATCGACCGCCGAAGAAGACTGAACGTTGACACGTGCAGGACGAACATTAACCCGGCACGAACGAGCGTCCGACCCTTCTCCGACATCCAGGTGACGAGCATGACCGCGGATTCCCGAACCGCCCCTTCCCAGCATGCCCGTCCGTCCACTTGATTCGGTAGCGCCGCTTGCGACATCGCCACTGGCGTCTCGATTTGCCGTAATTCACCTCTGGCTGCCTGTCGCAATCGGTCTGCCCTTGTTTACGCTGCTGATGGGCTTCGGCGGCGATCAATGGGTGGCCGATCATCTGTTCCGCCTTGAAGGCGGCCATTGGGCGTTGCAGGACGCCTGGATCACCCGCAGCGTCGTGCACAAGGCCGGCAAATGGCTGAGCACGGCAGCGGCGCTGGTCGTGATCCTGCTGTGCTTCCACCACTGGCGCAAAGGACGTGATCGCACCCTGCAATGGGCGCTGCTTTATGTCGTGATTGCCATGGCTCTGGGCACCGGCGTGATCTCCCTGCTGAAGTCGCTGGTACCGATGGAATGCCCGTGGGACCTGCTCCGCTACGGCGGCCACCAGCCTTTCATCGGGCTTTTCACGGCGCGCCCCGCAGGCATGGCCGCGCAGGCCTGCTTCCCGGCGGGGCATGCCAGCGCAGGCTACGCGTGGCTCTGCCTGTATTTCTTCGCGTTGCTGTGGCGCCCCTCCTGGCGCTGGGCCGGGCTGTGGATCGGCCTCGGCACCGGCCTGGTATTCGGCATCAGCCAGCAGCTGCGGGGCGCCCATTTCCTTTCGCATGACGTTGCCACTGCGTTGATATGTTGGCTGCTTTCGCTGGGCCTGTATGTTCTGATCCGCCGTCAGCTGGACCGTCCCAACCGCCAGGAGGCAAACGCATGAGTGCATCGGTCCAACGCCCCGCCCGCCTCCCCGCCCTTGCGGGTCTTCGCCACTGGCGGCCGCAGCTTTCCACCGAAGCACTGATCGCGCTGACCAGCCTGTTCTTCGCGGTGGCCGGCAACGGCCTGTTCTGGCACAGCGCAATGGCCAGCCATCCGGGCAGCCTGCGCTACGGGCTTTCGCTGCTGCTGTTGCTGCTGGGTGCACACGGCGTACTGCTGGGCATCCTGGTCTGGCGCTGGAATGCCAAGGTGGTGATCAGCCTGTTGCTGCTGGTGACAGCGTTCGCTGCGCACTACATGAGCCGCTACCACATCTACCTGGATGCGGACATGCTGCGCAACGTACTGGCGACCGACCCCAAGGAAAGCCGCGAGTTGATGACCGTGTCGCTGCTGTGGCCGGTGCTGTTGCTGGCAGTGCTGCCGATGGTGGTGCTGTGGCGTGTGCAGCTGCGCCGGCGCAGCTGGGGCCGCAGCCTGCTCTGGCGCGTCGGCTTCCTGGTGGTGGCGGCAGTGACCGCCGTGGGCGGTGCGTTGATCTCGTTCCAGGATGTCTCGGCACTGATGCGCAACCAGCGCGAAGTGCGTTACCTCGCCACCCCGGCCAACGTGCTGCTGGGCCTGCCGCGTGCACTGCGTGGCGACAACCCGGTGCAGCGCGCGCCGAAGCTGCCGATCGGCACCGATGCCAAGGCTACGCCGCGCGGTGCGGCCAGCAAGCCTCGCCTGCTGGTGATCGTCATGGGCGAGACCGTGCGCGCGCAGAACTGGGGCCTCAACGGTGGCCGCAACACCACCCCGGAACTTGCCCAGGCGCCGGTGATCAACTTCCCCGACATGCACTCCTGCGGCACCAGCACCGAAGTGTCGCTGCCGTGCCTGTTCTCGCCGTGGGGGCGCCACGACTACGACGAAAAGAAAATACGCGCGCACCAGTCGCTGCTGCACGTACTGAACCGTGCAGGCATCGCACCGCTGTGGCGTGACAACCAGTCCGGCTGCAAGGGTGTGTGCGAAGGCCTGGAGTTCCAGTCGCTGTCCGATGCGACCACACCGGGGCTGTGTGCCGATGGCCGCTGCATGGACGAGATCCTGCTGCAGGACCTGGCCACCCAGGTGCGGGCCAAACCCGGCGACCGGGTGGTGGTGCTGCATCAGCTTGGCAACCACGGCCCCGCGTATTTCGAGCGCTACCCGGCCGCCTTCGCCCGCTTCAAGCCAACCTGCGACACCCGTGACATCGGCCGCTGCTCGCGCGAAGAGATCACCAACAGCTACGACAATGCCGTGCTGTACACCGATCATTTCCTGAGCAAGACCATCGGCACGCTGCAGGGCATGGAGGATTACGACACGGCGATGATCTACCTGTCCGACCATGGCGAATCGCTGGGCGAGAAGGGCCTGTTCCTGCACGGCGTGCCGTATGCGATCGCCCCGGCCGAGCAGACCCGCGTTCCGATGACGATGTGGTTCTCGCCGGGCTTCGCCAGCAGCCGCGGGCTGGACCTGCAGTGCGTGCGCAAGCGGTCGGCGGCCTATACCGACCATGACAATTTGTTCCCGTCGGTGCTGGGCCTGATGCAGGTGAAGACCTCGCTGTACGAGCGCGACCGCGACCTGTTCGCCAACTGCGAGAGTTGAGGCTTGTTTGGCAGGGCTTGCAGCCCTGCACCTGCAGAGGCAACGGCCGACGCAACGACAACAGCAACAGCGTGCATTCCGTGGGATGGCGGGGGGGGGCCGGTGGCAGGGGACGCCGTAAATACGTCCTTGTAGGCCCGGGCGCGCCATCCGTGGCGCTTACGCACCTGCGCAACCCACCCGCCCGGCCACGGAGAGTTTCCGAGCGCGTCCGCCCCGGGATGGAACAACAGAACAAAGGCAAGAGCGGGTCGCTTCACTCCGAGACCCTGCAACGGATCAGCGCGCGGCTGTTGGGTCCGCCTTCAAGCGAGCCGAGCACCGCAGGTCCGGCGAGGGCGAAGAGGTGCCTGCGATTCTCTAGCGCCGAGCCATGCTCGGCTGCTCTCCGCACCGTCCCTCGACGGGCACAGGAGCACAGGGGACCGGTGCGCAGCACCGGCTCGCGGCCGGCGGCGCGTTTCCTTTGGTTGCTTTTCTTTTCGCGCGAAAGGAAAAGTAACGCCCGTGAACCCTCACGATCGCATTGTCATGGATCGAAGCAAAGGCCCTGCTACCGTTACCGCCTCAACGCATTGATCGCCAGCAACACCCATCCGGCCATCATGCTGGTGCCACCGATCGGTGCCATCCGCGTCGGCCACTGCCACAGCGCGCCACCCACCAGGCTGCCGGAGAACAGCAGCACGCCCAGCAGCAGCACGTACAGCGCCAGATGCGCGATCGCGCCCTGCGCGCGCGGCCCGAGCGCCACCAGCACCGCACCATGTGCGAACGCGTACAGCGCCGCCATGTTCAGATGCTGCTGCGCCAGCGGGTCGGCCACACCGTGCGATGCGTAGGCGGACAGGCCGATCGAGGCGGCCGCCAGCAGCGCGCCGAGACAGGCCAGCAGGGAAGGCTTACGTGCGCGACGTTCCAGGTTGAACATGAGGGCTCCTTGCGCAGCGCCCCTTGCCGGGCGCCAGATGAAAAAAAACGCGCCGCAGTGAGCGGCGCGTTTTCGTGTCCAACATTACATGGGTCAGCCGAGGCTTACTTGACGGCCCAGTAGATGTCGTAGGTACCTTCCGGGGTGAACGACTTGTCGATGCCGTCCTTCCAGGATTCATACGGACGGTCGATCACTTCGTTGCCCGCCGTCACAGCCCAGGCGCGCAGGCCGTTGCGGGCCACGTCCAGACCCGCCATGTGGCCGGTGTAGGCCGCATGTGCCGAGCGGTGCGGAGCGACGTGCACGTACTTGACCGGAGCGCCACCGTCGATCTTGACGGTCAGGGCTTCAGCAGCAGCGCCTTCGGCACCCTTCTTCTTCACCGGCTGGGCGATGTCGAAGGCGTACTTCTCCTGACCGAAGTCGGTGGTGATGATGCGGAACGGACCGGCGGCTTCAAGGCCATTGGCCTCCATCACGCGCTTGATCCATTCCTGGTTGTCCTTGATGGACTTGGTGATCGTGTCCTGACCGCGATCCACGTTACCGGCGTTGACGACCAGCAGGTCCTCGGCCGGCACATCGACGATGGCCAGATCGGTCAGCGGCGCTTCCGGGGTGCGGTAGTCGACGTTCGGCACGCTGGCGAGCATGTTGGCCATGCGCGACAGACCCATCTTGATGTCGTCGCCGATCTGGCGGCTGACATACAGGCCGGCGTAACGGCCGAACAGGTCGAAGCCGTACTTCACCGAGTAGTCCTGGGTGATCTTGACGTTACGGCCGCCCTTGCCGGTCGGCTCCAGGGTGAAGGTGGTGACCTTGTCGTGACCCTTGGTGCCGTCTTCGATGGCGATCGCAACGCGCTTGTTCTCTTCGGCGTCGGTGATCTTCCAGGAACCGGTGCCCAGATCCTTGGAGGTGAAGTCGAGGGTGGCGCCCTTGCCGGAGGCCGGGCCGGACAGCTTCAGTTCAACGGCGGGATCGCGCAGTACCAGCGGGTTCCAGTCCTTGAAGCGGCGCAGGCTGCTGACCGTGTCGTACACGATCGTCATCTTGCGGTTGGTCTCGATGCTTTCGGTGATGTGACGCTCGCCCGGCAGACATACGCCAATGATGACGAACAGGCCAGCCACGATCCCCAAGGCGATCAGGAACTCGATAATACGGGTCATTCAGAGAGTCTCCGGGGCCGATCCCACGGCCGGGTTGATTGAAGCGAAGCGCCAATCCTAGCAGGCTTCGCGGGCATTGTTTATCGGGATTGGCGCACCGGTTTCCCTGCCGGCTGCGTATTTGTATGGACAAAGAATTCGAAGGGTAACGCATACCGCTACCCGGCAAGTAGGGGGCAACCTTGGCCGGAACCCCCAGCTACCACCCAAGTCTTTGTACCGAAACGGTTTTCCTCAGACCAGCTGGAGTTCGAACGCCTTCAGTACCGCGCGCGTACGGTCGCGCACACCCAGCTTGGAGAGGATGTTGGACACGTGGTTCTTGATGGTTCCCTCCGCTACGCCCAGCGAGTTGGCGATCTCCTTGTTGGAGAAACCGCTGGCCATCAGCCGCAGGATCTCGGTCTCGCGGTCGGTCAGCGGGTCCGGGCGGTCCAGGCTGACGAACTCGTTGCGCATGTGCTCCAGGCCCGACAACAGGCGCTGGGTGACCGCCGGCTGCACCAGCGAACCGCCTTCGGCCACGGTACGGATGGCACCAACCAGCTGTGCCAGGGTCACATCCTTGAGCAGGTAGCCCTTGGCACCGGCCTTGAGGCCGGCCAGCACCAGCTGATCGTCGTCGAAGGTGGTGAGGATGATGGTCGGCGGCAGCTGTTCCTGCCGCGACAGCACCTGCAGCGCTTCCAGTCCGGACATCACCGGCATGCGCATGTCCATCAGGACCACGTCAGGGCGCACCTGCGGGATCAGCTCCACCGCCTGCCGGCCATCGCCGGCCTCGGCCACCACCTCGATGCCATCGTCGAGTGCCAGCAGGGAGCGGATTCCCTGCCGCACCAGGGTTTGGTCATCAACCAGGCAGACGCGAATCATCAACGTACTCCTTCAGGAACCTTGGTAAGGGCGGCCACCAGCACCGTTGCCGGCACCGTCGCCCGCAGGCGGAAGCCTTCGCCGGGACGGGTCTCGATCTGCAGCTGGCCGCCACATTGTTGCAGGCGCTCGCGCATGCCGCGCAAGCCATTGCCCACGTTGACCATGTCCGCGCCGACACCGTCGTCGCGGGCCTCCACCACCACACGGTCCGGGGCTTCACGGTACACCTTGATCCACAGGTGGCGGGCACCGGCGTGGCGCACCGCGTTGGTGATGATCTCCTGGGTGCAGCGCAGCAGCACGTGGGCCCGCTGCGGGTCCTCCACGTTCAGCGGATCCTCGATGTCCAGCTGGATGTCCAGCGAAGGCACGTTCTCGGTCAGCGGGCGCAGCGCCGCGGCCAGATCGATCGCGCCGGTCTCGCGCAGCTGGCTGACCACCTCGCGCACGTTGCCCAGCAGCAGTTTGGCCAGGGCGTGGGAGCGCTTCACATGCTCCAGCGCCTGCCCTTCGGCCAGGTGCCCGGCCACTTCCAGGTTCAGGGTCAGCGCGGTCAGTTGATGGCCCAGCAGGTCATGCAGCTCGCGCGAGATACGGGTGCGCTCGTTGACGCGGGCACTCTCGGCCAGCAGGGCGCGGGTGGCACGCAGCTCTGAATTGAGCCGACGCTGTTCGTCGCGGGCCTCGGTCTGCTGCCGCGCCACCAGGCTGGTCACGAAGATGAACATGGAGAAGCCGCCGTACAGCAGCGACTGCATCACCGCTTCGAACAGCGGGAAGCGCAGCAGCATGTAATAGACCGGAGCGACCGCCAACTGGCTGACCAGCAGCCACAGCACCCCCAGCCGTACCGACAACATCCACGGAATGACCCCGGCGGCCACCATCATCAGGATGCTGCCCAGGCCCGAACCGCTGAGGAAGCTGACCCCCAGCGCCGAGGCTGTCAGCAACAACAGCAGGCCGCGGTCCAGCCAGCTGGTGTGGCTGTCGCTGCGCAGGATGCGGGTCAACCAGTAGTAGGCCGTACCGAAGGACAGGTAGGCGACGAACAGCAGGATCGCCCAGCCGCCCATGTCGCTGCGGCTGTGCAGGTTCTCGAACTGCGAGTACGCCAGGGGCAGGCCGACCATGACCCAGGTGAACAGGCCGGCCAGGCGGAGGACGCGGGTATGGCTGAGGACTCCCAACATGCCAGCACTCTACGGGGCCGGCCTGCGTCACGCACTCCCACGGAAGTCATGCCTCCGCGGTCGCCTGTTCATGCCGCAGCCCACCCCGGGCATGCAATAATCGTGCGCAGGGTCCCTTGATGGACCAACCGCGTTACCCCACGGAGTCACAATGTCGATTGTCATCCGCGACGTGCGCGAGCACGAGCTCGATTCCGTCCTGGCTTTGAACAACAACGCTGGCCTGGCCATCCTTCCCCTGGATGCGGCCCGCCTGCGCCTGTTCTATGAAACCGCTGAGTATTTCCGCGTCGCCGAGCGCGACGGCAACCTGGCCGGCTTCCTGATCGGCTTCGGCAGCGACAGCCAGCACGACAGCAGCAACTTCGCCTGGTTCAAGCAGCATCTGGACACCCCGTTCTTCTACATCGACCGCATCGTGGTCGCCAGCCGCCGCCGCGGCGGTGGCGTCGGCCGTGCGTTCTATGCCGACGCGCAGAGCTTTGCCGAGCTGCGCTACCCGCAGATGACCTGCGAAGTCTTCCTCGACCATGGCGCCGATGCCGCCCTGCTCTTCCACGGCAGCTTCGGCTTCCGCGAGCTGGGCCAGAACACCATGGCCCAGGTCGATGTGCGTGCCAGCATGCTGGCCAAGGAACTGTGCAGCTACCCGTGGGTCCAGGAGACCTACGGCGGCAAGCTGCCGGATGTGGCATGGACACGCGCCCGGCAGCTGCCGGCGCAGGCACAGCGGCCGACGGGGACCTGAGCGTGGCGGTGAATTTCGATTACGAACAGGCCGGTGAACTGAAGATCGGCCAGGTGGGCATCGCCAACCTGCGCATCCGTACCCTTGATGTCGAACGCCTCGTGCAGGAAATGCGCGAGCGCGTGACCCGCGCGCCGAAGCTGTTCGGCCGCGCGGCGGTGATCCTCGATTTCGGCGGCCTGAGCCAGGTGCCGGACGTGGCCACCGCGCAGGCGCTGGTCGATGGCCTGCGCAGCGCCGGCGTGCTGCCGGTGGCGCTGGCCTATGGCACCAGCGCGGTCGACCTGCTCTCGCAGCAGCTCGGCCTGCCGCTGCTGGCCAAGTTCCGCGCCCAGTACGAGCGTGCCGAGGCCGAACCGGCCCCGCCGCCCGCGCCGGAACCGCGCCGCGCCGTTCGTGCCGAGCCGAAGCCGGCCCCGGCCGCACCGGTGGCCAAGGTCGCCGATGCAGCCGCACCGCAACCGGGCCGCATGCAGCTGGGCAACGTGCGTTCGGGCCAGCAGCTGTACGCGGAGAACTGCGACCTGACCGTGATGGCCACCGTCGGCGCCGGCGCCGAGGTCATCGCCGATGGCAGCATCCATATCTACGGCACCCTGCGCGGCCGCGCGCTGGCAGGGGCCCAGGGCAACACCGCGGCACGCATCTTCTGCCGTGATTTCCATGCGGAACTGGTGGCCATTGCAGGCCACTACAAGGTACTGGACGATGTACCGGACAACCTGCGCGGCAAGGCCGTGCAGGTGTGGCTGGAACAGGACCAGATCAAGATCGCTGCGCTGGACTGACGCAGCCCCAAACTAATGCAGAACCAGGAGAAGTCCTTTGGCTGAAATCATCGTAGTCACCTCCGGCAAGGGCGGCGTGGGCAAGACCACTTCCAGCGCAAGCCTGGCCTGTGGCCTGGCGCGGCGCGGCAAGAAGGTGGCGGTGATCGACTTCGACGTCGGCCTGCGCAACCTCGACCTGATCATGGGCTGCGAACGCCGCGTGGTGTACGACTTCGTCAACGTCGTGCACGGCGAAGCCACCCTCAAGCAGGCCCTGATCAAGGACAAGCGCTTCGACAACCTGTACGTGCTGGCCGCCTCGCAGACCCGCGACAAGGATGCACTGACCCAGGAAGGCGTGGGCAAGGTACTGAAGGACCTGGCCGCCGATGGCTTCGACTACATCATCTGCGACTCGCCGGCCGGCATCGAGAAGGGTGCGTTCCTGGCGATGTATTTCGCCGACCGCGCCGTGGTGGTGGTGAACCCGGAAGTGTCCTCGGTGCGCGACTCCGACCGCATCATCGGCCTGCTGGACTCGAAGACCCACAAGGCCGAATCCGGGCAGAACGTGCCCGCGTTCCTGCTGCTGACCCGCTACACCCCGCTGCGCGTGGAAACCGGCGAGATGCTCAGCATCGCCGACGTCGAGGAAGTCCTTGGCCTGAAGGCCATCGGCGTGATTCCGGAATCGGGCGACGTGCTCAACGCGTCCAACAAGGGCGAACCGGTGATCCTGGATGTCGAATCCGCTGCCGGCCAGGCCTATGACGACGCCGTCGCGCGCATCCTCGGCGAAGATCGCCCGATGCGCTTCACCAACGTCGAGAAGAAGGGCTTCTTCAGCAAGCTGTTCGGAGGGTAAGCATGGGCCTGTTCGATTTCCTCAAAGCGAAGAAGACCACCGCCGAAACCGCAAAGAACCGCCTGCAGATCATCATCGCGCAGGAACGCAGCCACCGCGGTGGCCCGGACTACCTGCCGCTGCTGCAGCGCGAGCTGCTGGAAGTGATCAAGAAGTACGTGAACATCGACGTCGATGCAGTGAAGGTCGACCTGGTGAAGGATGGCCAGCACGATGTGCTGGACATCTCCGTGGCGCTGCCTGAAGGCCCGGACAAACCCTGATGCCCCGCCCCGCCCGTGCCTGCATGGGCGGGGCTGCGTGACCTGCATGACCGATACGACGACC
Organism: Stenotrophomonas sp. SMYL89; assembly: GCF_036319985.1. Lineage (NCBI taxonomy): Bacteria > Pseudomonadati > Pseudomonadota > Gammaproteobacteria > Lysobacterales > Lysobacteraceae > Stenotrophomonas > Stenotrophomonas sp. SMYL89. The sequence continues at coordinate 23,153 of NZ_JAWIRW010000004.1, forward strand.
GCCGAGGACATCACCTGCGTGGGCGACATCGCCTTCGCCGACGCGCAGTGCCTGCTCGCCGCGCATGGCCTGCTGCTGCACCACGTGGCGGCCGGCGAACCGATTCCCGGCAGCTACTGGGGCGAGCCCGAGGCGGGCATCATCGCCAGCAATGTCTATGTGCGCGATGACACCCCCGTGCACTCGATGCTGCACGAAGCCTGCCACCTGATCGTATTGCCGCCGGAGCGGCGCGCGCAGGTGCACACCGACGCCACCGACTCGGTGGCCGAGGAAGATGCCACCTGCTACCTGCAGATCGTGCTGGCCGGGCGGTTGCCGGGTGTCGGCAGTGCGCGGCTGATGGCCGACATGGATGCCTGGGGGTATACGTATCGGCTGGGGTCTACGAAGGCGTGGTTCGAGCAGGATGCCGAAGACGCCAGAGCCTGGTTGATCGAACGCGGGTTGCTGCAGGCGGCGTAACCGCCGCTGGTGGGTGCGGACCGTGGTCCGCACCATCCACGCATGGCGTGGATCTACTGTAGAGCCGAGCCCATGCTCGGCTGCTTTTGCATTCGTGCAGGTGACGACGAAGAGCAGCCGAGCATGGGCTCGGCTCTACAGGATCAACCCTGCCCGGCCAGCGCGCGCAGGGTGATGCCGACGATGTAGGCCAGATAGGTGCCGGTGGCGTAGCCCATCGTGCCCAGCAGCACGCCCACCGGCGCCAGCGCCGGATGGAACGCCGCGGCCACCACCGGTGCCGAGGCTGGCCCACCGATATTCGATTGCGAGCCGATGGCGAAGTAGAAGAACGGCACTTTCAGCAGCTTGCCCAGGCACCACAGCAGCACGATGTGCACGCTGATCCAGATGATGCCCAGCAGGAACAGCCACGGACGGTCCAGCAGCGCCAGCAGATCCATCTGCATGCCGATGCAGGCGATCAGGAAGTACAGCAGCAGCGAGCCCAGGCGCGATGCGCCCGCGCCTTCGAGATTGCGTGCACGGGTGAAACTGAGGCTGAGGCCCAACGTGGTCGACAGCACCACCACCCACACGAACGGCGCATCCAGGCTGAACTGCGCAGCCCAGCTGACATTGGCCTTGAACCACGCCGCCAGCGGCGCGCCAATGGCGTGGGCCAGCCCGACACCGCCAAAGGCCACCGCCACGATCAACATCAGGTCGGTGAGGCTGGGAATGCGTTCATGCTCAGCCTGGAAGCGCGCGATGCGCTCCTTCAGCTCATCGATGGCCGAGGTATCTGCGCCGCTGCGTGCATCGATCTTCGCGGCACGCCCGGCCAGGAAGATCAGAGCGGCCATCCACACGTAGCCGACACCCACGTCGACCACCGCGAACTGGCCGAACGTGGTGGCGTTGACGTCGAACACTTCGCGCATCGCCAGCATGTTGGCGCCGCCACCGATCCAGCTGCCCGCCAACGCGGCCATGCCGGCCCAGGTGTCACCGGCCACGGTTTCCGGATGTACGGCGCGCATCAGCAGGAAGGCCACTACCGCGCCGAGCATGATGCTGGCCGAAGCGCCCAGGTACATCAGCACCAGCTTCGGGCCGAGCCGCAGGATGCCCTTGATGTCCACCGCCAGGGTGAGCAGGATCAGCGCCGCCGGCAGCAGGATGTCGCGCGCGATCGGGTTGTAGAGCCTGGTGTTCTGCCCGTCGATCAGGCCGACGGTGTTGTAGATGCCGGGAATCAGGTAGCACAGCAGCAGCGCCGGCACGAAGGTGTAGAAGCGCTTCCACAGGCCCTGCTCACGGGAGGCGGTCCAGAACACGGCGCCGAGCGTGGCGGCGATCAAACCAAAGACGACGATGTCGTTCTGGATCAGAGCAGTCGAAGGCATGCATGCGCTCATGTAGAGCCGAGCCATGCTCGGCTGCTGTTGGCGGGAAAGGAGGCACAGAGCAGCCGAGCATGGCTCGGCTCTACAACAAGCAGAGCGCCGCCCCGGGGGGCGGCGCTGGACCGGCTTATTCGCCGATGTGCTGCTTCAGCCAGGCATTGACGGTGTCGTGCCACAGGATGCTGTTGTTCGGCTTCAGCACCCAGTGGTTCTCATCCGGGAAGTACAGGAACTTCGATTCGATGCCCTGGCGCTGGGCAGCGGTGAACGCAGCCAGGCCCTGCTCGACCGGAATGCGGAAGTCCTGCTGGCCGTGGATCACCAGGATCGGCTTCTTCCAGTCGGCCACGTGGTTGACCGGGTTGAACTTCTCATAGTTCGCGGCCTTCTGGTACGGCGTACCGCCCTGCTCCCACTCGGTGAACCACAGTTCTTCGGTGGCGTAACCCATCATGCGCTGGTCGAACACGCCGTCATGGTTGACCAGGCACTTGAACGGGCTGTTCCAGTTGCCGGCGATCCAGTTGACCATGAAGCCGCCGTAGCTGGCGCCCAGCGCACAGGCCTTTTCACCGTTGAGGAAGGAATACTTCTTCAGCGCCGCGTCCCAGCCCTTCTGCAGGTCTTCCAGCGGGCGGTCGCCCCAGTGCTGGCTGATCGCATCGGTGAAGGCCTGGCCGTAGCCAGTGGAACCGTGGAAGTCGATCATCACCACCGCGTAGCCCTGGCCCGCGTAGGTCTGCGGGTTCCAGCGATAGCTCCAGCCGTTGCCGAAACTGCCCTGCGGACCGCCGTGGATCAGGAATGCGACCGGGTAGGACTTGCCTTCCTGGTAGTTGTGCGGCTTGACCACGTAGCCGTGCACGGTGTCGTTGTTCCAGCCCTTGAACTCGAACTGCTCGTAGTCGCCGAAGGACACGTCCTTCAGTACGTCGCCAGCGGCTGGGGTCAGCGCGCGCAGCTCGCCGATCGGCTGGCCCGCGGCCGGGAGCAGGCCGACCAGCACCTGGTCGTTGCTCTTCAGGCTGTTGCGGGTGATGGCCACGCTGGTGCCGGCCACGTCGACCGAGGTCACGCTGCCGTCGCCGATCAGCCTGGTGGCCTTGCCGCTGGCCACGTCGATCTGGAACAGCGGGTGCTCGCCAAGGTCATCGGCGGTGGTGTAGATGCTGGCGCCGTCGGCGGACAGGGCGATGCCACCGGCCGAACGATCCCACTGCGGGGCGATCTCGCGGGTCTTGCCGCTGGCCAGGTCCATCGCCATCAGGCCGAAGCGGTCGGCCTCGAAGCCCGGGCGCTTCATCGCACGGTAGAACAGGGTCTTGCCGTCCGCACTGAACACCGGGCCGGCATCCCAGGCGGGATTGGACGCGGTCAGGTTGACCGGCACCTGCTTGCCGGCAGCGTCGAAGCGGTACAGATCGAAATTGGTCGACCACGGTTCCTGCTTGCCGGCCACGCGGATGCTGGCCACCACGCTGGCGCCATCCGGCGACCAAGCGAAATCGTCATTGCCACCGAACGGCTTGGACGGCGCATCACCATCGATGGTGGCGCTCAGCGCCGAAGCGCCCTTGACCGGACCGGCCTTGGCGACCGGCAGCGGCGCCACGAACAGGGTGTTGCGGCGGCCGTCGTTCCAGGTATCCCAGTGGCGCACGAACAGCGAATCGAAGACCTTGCCGCTGGCCTTGGCGCCGGCCACATCCTTCAGCTTCTTCTCGGTGCAGGCCAGGTCCGAGGCGCAGGCCTGGAACACGCCGGCGCTGAACAGCACGCGGTCGTCCTGTGGCGACACGTGGTAGCTGTCCACGTCGACCGCGAAATCGGTCAGCTGGCGCGGGGTGCCACCGCTGAGCGGCTGGGCGTACAGCTGCTGGCTGCCGTTCTTCGCGCTGAGGAAGTACACGGTCTGGCCATCAGCAGACAGCGAGGCGGAATTGACGTTCCAGCCGGCCGGGGTGATCTGCTTCGGCGGTGCCGCGTCGCGGGTACGCAGGTTGCGCGCGAACAGCGCGGTGGAGGCCTTCAGGTTGGCGTCCACGCTGCGCTTGGCGAACACCACGATGCCACCGTCCGCGGTCAGCACCGGCGCGGAGACGCGGTCCATCGCCACCATGTCGCGGACTTCCAGGCCACGGGCAGCGGCAACGCTGGGAAGGGCGGCCAGCAGGCTCAGTGGCAGCAGGGCATGACGCAGTTTCATCGGAGTCTCCGCAGGACGGCAAAAAACCGATGTTAGGCCCGTGCGGCCGGGACTGCCAAGGCCATCGGTCATGGCTGCGGGCGGGCAGCCGCCAGAAACAGCAAACCCCGCCGGGGCGGGGTTTGCGGGGACACCGGGGTCGGATCCGATTCCGGCGGAATCGGCTCTGACCCCAGACGCTGTCAGCGCGGGGTCAGAGCCCTTCCTGCGGGAAGGGATCCGACCGCATTGCTTACGCGACTGCGCGCTTGCCGGTGCGGTAGATCAGCCAGCCGACCAGGAACAGCACGGCCAGGCCGATCCACTGTGCGCCCGGCAGGTGGAACGGCACGGCCAGCACGTCGGCGCGGCTGCTGACCACGATCGGAATCGCGATGGCGATGCCCATCAGCGCCTCGCCGGTGATCAGGCCGGCGGCGAACAGCACGCCTGGCTTGTGCACGCGGTCGCGGCCTTCCTCGTCATCGGCACGCACCTTGTGGAAGCGCTCGACCAGGTAGGCGATCAGGCCACCAAGGAAGATCGGCACCATCAGCTCCAGCGGCAGGTAGATACCGATGGCGGCGGCCAGCACCGGCACGCGGAAGCGGGCGTTGCGCGCCTTCAGCCAGCTGTCGAAGGCGATGATGGCGGCGCCGACCACGGCACCGATGCCGATGAAGGTCCACGGCAGTTCGCCACCGAACAGGCCCTTGGCCACCGAGGCCATCAGGTTGGCCTGCGGCGCAGCCAGCGCGTTCGGATGCAGCTCGGACTTCACGCCGATGCCGTAGGCGGTGGCCAGCAGGTTCAGCACCGGGGCCATGATCAGCGCGCACGAGAACGCACCGATGCCCAGCATCAGCTGCTGCTTCCACGGGGTGGCACCGACGATGTAGCCGGCCTTGAGGTCCTGCAGGTTGTCACCGCCGACCGCGGCGGCGCAGCACACCACCGCACCGATCATGATCGCGGCCACCGCACCCAGCGGCGCACCGCCGGCACCGACCGGCTTCAGGCCATCGGCACCGAGCAGCACGACCAGCACGGCCGAGGCGAACAGGATGGTGGAGATGGTGATGCCCGAAACCGGGTTGTTGGACGAACCGATCAGGCCGGCCAGGTAGGCCGAGACCGACACGAACAGGAAGCCGGCGACGATCATGATGAGGGTCATCGGGATCGACACGTGCCACTGGCCGACGATGGCCTGGTACAGGGCCAGCAGCGGCAGCACGAAGGCCACCAGGGCGACCAGCATCCACTTCATCGGCAGGTCGCGCTCGGTGTGCGCCAGCACCGGGCCACCGCTCTTGCGGGCAGCGGCGAAGCCACTCTTGACGCCGTTCAGCAGCGACTTGCGCAGCGAGATCAGGGTCCAGATGCCACCGATCAGCATGGCGCCAACGCCCAGGTAACGCATCTTCGCGCCCCAGATGGCGAACGCGGCTTCGGTGGAGGACGCTGCGGCAACCGACGCGGCCAATGCCGGATCGGTGTTCATGAAGAACGCCTGGTAGATCGGGATGGCGATGTGCCAGGTCAGGATCGAGCCGGACACCACCACGATGCCGACGTTGAGGCCGACGATGTAGCCCACGCCCAGCAGCGCCGGCGACAGGTTGGTGCCGATGAAGGCGGTGACCTTGGAGCTGCCGACATAGGCCGAGGTGGCCCAGGCGTCCGGGATCAGGCGCATGCCGCTTTCCGCGGCCAGCTTCACGAACGCACCGATCACCGCCGACAGGCCGAGGATCTTCAGGCCCGGGCCCGGGTTCTCACCGGCCTTGAGCACTTCGGCCGCGGCCTTGCCTTCCGGGAACGGCAGCGGGTCTTCGACGATCATCGAACGGCGCAGAGGCACCGAGAACAGCACGCCCAGCAGGCCGCCCAGGCCGGCGATGCCCAGCACCCACCAGTACTTGAAGTCCGGCCAGTAGCCCATGATCACCAGCGCCGGAATCGTAAAGATCACACCCGCGGCGATCGACGAGCCGGCCGAGGCACCGGTCTGCACGATGTTGTTTTCAAGGATGGAGCCACCGCCCAGCAGGCGCAGCACGCCCATGGAAATCACCGCGGCGGGAATGGCGGTGGCGATGGTCAGGCCTGCGAACAGACCGAGGTAGGCGTTTGCGGCCGACAGCACCACCGCCAGCACGATGGCCAGGGCCACTGCGCGGAAGGTGAGCTGCTTGGGCGCAGCGTCGTGGTTCATGGAAGCCCCTGCTGGCAAAAAATCCCTTGCACGCTAGCGTTCAGGGGGCGGCAAGTCCAGTGCGGTTGGTACCGGCTGGCAAGCCCTCGCCCAGCACTGCGCCCCAGCAGGCCCTTGGCCCCTTCAGATGTGTCGTGTTTGACCAAGTTGTGCACAGTGCACCGGTTCCTCGGAGCGGGGGCCCTTGACCCCAATCCCCCGACGCCCCCCCGGCCCACCGGGCGATGCGTGCCTGGCGATGGGGTTTGCGGCTCAGCGCCTGCTTGAGTCGATTCCCGTAATCCAACACCGTGCACTGCCACCAACACATCGTCAGCAAGGAGACCGCATGGCAGACGCACCATTGATCACGATGATGCGAGGTCTCCTCGTTGCAGCGGGCGCGATGCTGTGCCTGCTGCTGGGTATAGGCAACGTCAACGCCTACAGCGGGTTTGGCACCGCGGTGATCGAGGATCGGGAAGGAATACCTTGTTTCGGCCTGCCGCCGCGGCCACTGGAATGGGTCCGATCGCCCCGTATCCTGCAAGCGGTGATGGTGTATCACCACGACACGGTGAAGGCATGGTCGTTCATGTACGACCTGACTCCCGCAGAGCCTTTGGCGCCGGGCCAGTGCATCGTCTACGGCGATCTGCCAGCCTCGGCCACGCTGCGCACTTCTCCACAGCCATTGATTCCTGCAACCTTGTATGAGGTCTACCTCAACGCTCCCACCAATGGCCCAATCAGGGGCTACACGGCGAAGTTCTGCCTGAAAGCTGCGCCTGACGGATCGACTCGGGTGATCCCCATCAGGTACGACAAGCGGACGGGTTGGAGCGCAGCTGTCTGCCAACCCTGACGGACTACGCGGCAGAACGTTATGTTATATCCTGTCACGCCGGTCGAGCATCTCACGTGGCCTCTTCCCCCTCCCTCCGCCTGGCCTCCATCGACCAGCTGCGCGGCACCGTGATGCTGTTGATGTTGCTCGACCACGTGCGCGAGACCTTCTTCCTGCAGCATCAGGTGAGCGACCCGATGGACGCAGCGACCGTCTCCCCTGCGCTGTTCGCCTGCCGTCTGCTGGCCCACCTGTGCGCGCCCGTGTTCGTCCTGTTGACCGGGCTTTCGGCCTGGCTGTACGGCCAGCGCCAGGCGGATCCGCGCCGGGCCACGGCCGCATTCCTGCTCAAGCGCGGGCTGTTCCTGGTTGTGCTGGAACTGACCCTGGTGAACTTCGCCTGGACCTTCCAGCTGCCGCCGGAAACGCTGTACCTGCAGGTGATCTGGGCCATCGGCCTGAGCATGATCGCGCTGGCCGGGCTGCTGTGGCTGCCCCGGCCGGCCCTGCTGATGCTGGCAGTCGCGGTGGTGGCCGGGCACAACCTGTTCGACGGCGTACGGGTGCAAGGCAATGGCCTGCTGGCGGTGCTGTGGAAAGTGCTGCACCAGCGCGACTGGATCGAGGCTGGCGCGCTGCGCCTGCGCACCTCCTATCCGGTACTGCCGTGGATCGGGGTGATCGCACTGGGTTATCTGATGGGGTCCTGGTTCGCCCGCGAGCGCGCACCGGAGCAGCGCCGGCGCTGGCTGCTGTGGGCAGGCGTCGGCGTGCTGGCCCTGTTCGCATTGCTGCGGTTCGCCAACCAGTATGGGGATGCCCCCTGGCAGTACCAGACCACCACAATGCTGCGCACCTGGCTGAGCATCTTCAACATCACCAAGTACCCGCCGTCATTGCAGTTCCTGCTGCTCACCCTGGGCGTGGGACTGTTGCTGCTGCGCCTGTACGAATGGCCGCCCCTGGCGCGTGCGCTGCGCCCGCTGGCCGATATCGGTGCCGCGCCGATGTTCTTCTACCTGCTGCACCTGTACGTGCTGAAGGGGTTGTACCTGGCCGCGTTGGCGATCTGGGGGCCGACGCACGGTGACCTGTACGCACTGGATTCGGTGGCCGGCCTGCTGCTGGTGACCTGTGCGCTGGCGGTGGTGCTGTACCCGCCGACGCGGGCGTTCGCGGGGTTCAAGGCGCGAAGGCGCGATCTGCCGTGGTTGCGATACCTGTAGGCAGCGGCAGCCAGGAGAACGCCAGCCATGCACGGCGTGGATCCACCAGCGGCTGCCCGCCCAGGCCCAGAGGCCTATAATCGCGCCCTTTCCGCAGTCCCCGCCGTCGATGACCGTTGCCGCTACCGCCTCCGACGACTTCCTGGGCCATCCCAAGGGCGTCTACGTCTGCTTCTTCACCGAAATGTGGGAGCGCTTCTCCTTCTACGGGATGAAGGCGCTGCTGCTGCTTTACCTCACCAAATACCACCTGTTCGGCGACAAGGCCGGCCTGGATCTCCTGGGCGCCTACGGTGGCCTGGTGTACTGCATCCCGGTATTCGGCGGCATGCTGGCCGACCGCTGGCTGGGCATGCGCCGGGCGGTGCTGTTCGGCGGCATCCTGCTGGTGCTCGGCCACCTCGGCATGGCCTTCGAGGGCCACGCGGCGTACCGGGTCAACGGTGAGGTGGTGCGCGACACCTCGGCGCTGGCGGTGACCTACCTGTCGCTGGCACTGATCATCATGGGCGTGGGCTTCCTGAAGCCGAACATCTCCACCATCGTCGGCAAGCTCTACGCCAAGGACGATCCGCGCCGCGATTCGGGTTTCTCGTTGTTCTACGCCGGCATCAACCTGGGCGCGCTGTTCTCGTCGTTGGTGTGCGGCTTCCTCGGCGAAGCCTACGGCTGGAAATACGGTTTCGGCGCCGCCGGCATCGGCATGCTGGCCGGCCTGGCGATGTTCCTGTGGGGACAGAAATACCTGCAGGGCCACGCCGAACCGCCACAGCCGGCCGCGCTGAAGCAGAAGGTGCTGGGCCTGCCGCGCGAATGGCTCATTTATCTGTGCGCGGTGCTCGGTGTGCTGCCGGTGGCGTGGCTGATGTGGGCGGCTGGCAATGGCGCGTTCGCGCTCGGCGGTGAAATCAGCCTGGCGCTGATGCTGATGCTGGTGGTGCTGGGCGGCGTGCTTGTCTGGTTCGCCTGGTTCACCGGCGCGAAGTGCACGCCGGTGCAGCGCCAGCAGATGATCGCGCTGATGGTACTGATCTTCATGGCGCTGGTGTTCTTCACGATGTACGAGCAGTCCTACGGCTCGTGGGTGACCTTCACCGACCGCCTGCTGACCAAGGACATCGTGCCCTCGCTGGTGATCACCGGCGGCACGCCGCTGCCGTGGTCGATCATCTCGCTGCTGCTGGCACCGCTCGGTTTCGTGGTCAGCGCGCGGTTGTCCGAGCGCCGTCCGGGGTCGTCGGCGCCGCGCACCTTCTTTGCCGCCATCGTCGTACTGATGCTGGTGCTGCTGGTGCGCGACTGTCTGGTGATTCCGCAGACCGCCGGCTCGCTCACCTATCTCGGCGGCCTGTTCCTGGTGCTGCTGGCACCGGCCTTCGCTGCACTGTGGACCTGGATGGACCGCCGCGGCTGGGAGCCGGGCAAGCCGGTGAAGTCGGCCTGGGGCCTGGTGATCGGCGCGCTTTCATTCGTCCCGCTGGCACTGGCCGCACAGCAGGTCGGCGCCACCGGCGAGATGGCCAGCGTGTGGTGGCTGGTGCTGGCCTACTTCCTGCTGGCCAGCGGTGAGATGTGCCTGTCGCCGGTTGGCCTGTCCGCGGTGACCCAGCTTGCGGTGCCGCGGGTGATGAGCCTGATGATGGGCACCTGGTTCCTGGCCACCGCGTTCTCGGAAACGCTGGCCGCATTGTTCGGCAAGCTGGCTGCGATCGAGGTACCGGAAGGCGAATCGCTGGACATGGTGGCCGCGGCTGGTGCCTACGCGCACCTGTTCTGGCTGCTGATGTGGGTCGGCCTCGGCTGCGCGCTGGCGGCTTTCATCGCCGCGCCGTTGCTGAAGAAGATGATGCACGGGGTGAAGTAACCCCACGCACAGGACCCGCGGCGGCGGATGAACCATCGGCCGCCCTTTGCGTCATGGCGCCTTGCCCTTGCTGTCCGCAGCCGCAGTCGTGGCGGTCTTGCCACCCAGGCTGCGTGACAGGAACGCCAGCAGCTTGCCGTAGTACTCGCTGCGATGGGCTTCGGTATAGAAGCCGTGCCCTTCGGTCTTGTAGTACAGGCTTTCCACCGGCGTACCGGCACGCTTGAGCGCCGCTTCCATGCGCTCGGTATGCTGGATCGGGGCGCGCTTGTCTTGACCACCGGCCGCCAGGAACACTGGAACCTTGATCTGACCGGCCAGGTTGACCGGCGAGACCGCGCCCAACGTGGCTGGATCACCCAGCCACTCGCGCAGGTAGCTCATCCCGGAGTTCCGGCCCTGGATATCGCCGCCGGTGAACATCAGCGGCAGGTCGTAGACGCCCACATAGCCCGCCGCGCACCGGTACAGCCCTGGCTCGCGGGCAGCACCCATCATCGCCGAGTAGGCCCCGTAGCTGGCACCGTAGATGCAGATGCGCCGGGGATCGGCAATGCCTTCGCTGATTGCCCATCGCGTCGCGTCGGTCACGTCGTCCTGCATCGCGCCACCCCACTGTTTCAGTGCTGCCCGGCTGTGGGCACGGCCATAGTTGCCCGAGCCGCGGAAATTGATCTGCAGCACGGCGTAGCCGGCAGCGGCCAGCAACTGGTTCTCGTGATCGAAACTGCCGTTGTCGAATATCCCGATCGGCCCACCATGCGGCACCACCACCATCGGCAGGTCACGGCCGGTACTGCCATGCGGGACTGTCAGGAATCCATGGAGCTCCAACCCATCGCGCGCCTTCAGCAGGACCGGCCGCACCGACGCAGTGGTCTCCGGGTCAATCCATTCGCTGCGCGCCATCAGGAAGCGCGCCTGGTTGCGGTCGCGGTCGTACAGGTAGAACTCGCCCGGATTGGAACCGGACCCGGTTTCCACCAGCAGGCGGCGACCGTCGCGGGTACTGGAAGTGATGAACACTGCACGGCCGGGGAAGGCTGCTTCCAGGCTGCGGTACAGGCGCGCCTCGTCCGAGCTTTCGTCGAAGAACCGGGTATGCGGTGTGTTTCCCTGGAACAGTGCGCCGACCGGCACGGTGCTGCCCGGGCGGCGGATCAGTCGCGCTGGATCGACGACCTCGTCGCGCAGCACGACCTTGCGCTCCTGCGTGGCCGGGTTCCAGCTGACGATGGCATCGGGGCCGCTGGCCTGCTCACTGAGCAGGTAGGCCAACTGGCCGTCGGCGGAAAAGCCCAGCGCCGCCTCGGCGCGGCCGCTGCGTTTCTCATCATTGACCAGCACCCAGTCACCACCGTTGCGGTGGTAGAGCCGATGGACATTATCGGTACCGGCGCCCTGGACGAAACGCACGTCGCCTCGGGCATCCACCACATAGGAGGCACCCGGCATCGGCGCGCGGGCCAGCAGCCGCTGCTTGCCGCTTGCCAGTTCCAGCTGGGCCGCATAGCCATTGGCATCCAGCCGCGATCCGCCTACCGCGATGACCACGTGGGCATCATCGCCGGGCAGGGCGTCACTGAGGAACGCCGCAGCCGACGTCCGGTACTTGGGCCGCACGCGCAGGCCAAGATCGCGGTAGCCCACCAGTAGTTCCGGTCGCCCGGTGCGCGCATCGAGTGTCAGCAGTTCGCCGGTGGCCCAGGGCGCATCGCGGGTGCCGAACTTCTGCGCCAGACCGAACATCACCTGATCGTTGTTGACCCAGTGCATGTTGAAGACATGCGAATTGAGGGGTGGGCGCAGGTTGCCCACCGGCGTGTTGTCGTCCGTACGAAGGATGATCACAGCGGTGAAGCCGTCCGCAGGCACGGTCGCGGCCAGATAGTCGCCCCCGGGAGACAGCACGACATCGCCGAACTTGTCCGCCCGCACATAGGCGCCCAGATCGATCGCAGCAGCGGTTCCACACCACAATCCCGCCACGATGAGGGCGGCCAGCCAGCGCTTGTGCATCCTTCTCTCCCCTGCCTGGACCCCTTGTCCCGGCTGGCCGATTCTAGGCAGGCCGGTGCCCGGCCCGCCAGTGGCGCACAAAAAACGACGGCACCGTTGCCGGTGCCGTCGTTACCACTACCTTGGAGAGAGAGTCAGGACGTGGGTTCGGGGGGCGTGCGCCAGGTCAATGGACCCCGCGCACCGCCAACGTGAGGGCCAGGATGCTGAGGATCACCGCGATGGTGCCGTCGAGCACGCGCCAGGTGCTGGGCTTGGTGAACAGCGGCGCCAGCAGGCGCGCGCCCAGGCCCTGCGCGGTCAGCCACAGGCAGCTGGCGGTGACCACGCCGGCAGCGAAGGCCATGCGGGCATTGCCGAAGTTCTCGGCGATCGAACCGATCACCATCATGTCCAGCCAGAAGTGCGGGTTGATCAGCGAGAAACCGACCGCGGCCATCAGCACCGCGCGGCGGCTGCCGTCGTCGCTGTCGGCCTCGCCCATGCCGCCGCCACCGGCGATCGCACGGCGCGCCGACTTCATCGCGTACCAGGCCAGGAACGCCACACCGGTCCACAGCACGGCAGTGGTCAGCCACGGCAGCGCCGAGGTGAGCGTGCGCAGGCCGGCCACGCTGGCGAAGATGAAGATCGCATCGATGGCCGCACAGGTGGCGACCACCGGCACGATGTGCTTGCGCAGGATGCCCTGGCGCAGGATGAAGGCGCTCTGGGCCCCGACCACGGCGAACAGGCCGATGCCGGTAGCTGCACCAGAGAACCAGGCACCGAGGCCGGTGCTGGCGGAGATGACCGAGAACATGGGATTCACTGCCTTTACTTGCTTGGGGGACGGTGCCTCGCGAAGGCGGACAGCACCGGAACGAGCGCCATTGTCGCGCCGCAACATGAAAAAGACGAGCTAAACTTTCTAAACCAACATTAGCGGAGCTTAATTCGATGCGTATCGATCATGCCCAGCTGCGCGCCCTGGCCGCGGTGATCCGCGAAGGCAGCTTCGACCGCGCCGCGCAGTCGCTGAATGTCACGCCCTCGGCCATCTCGCAGCGGGTCAAAGCGCTGGAAGATCGGATCGGCCGGCTGCTGGTCAAGCGCGGCACCCCGGCCACCGCCACCGCGGAGGGGCAGCTGCTGGTGCAGCTGGCCGAGCAGACCGCCCTGCTCGAGCATGATGCACTGCACCGGATGGGCCTGGCCGACGAGGATCTGCCACAGGCCAGCATCCCGGTGGCGGTGAACCACGACAGCCTGGAAACCTGGTTCCCGCAGGCGGCCTACCAGTTCGCGCAGACCACCGGCACCACCCTGGACCTGCGCGTGGAGGACCAGGACCACACCGTCGAACTGCTGCGCCAGGGCACGGTGCTGGGCGCGGTGACGACGCTGGACGAGCCGGTGCAGGGTTGCCAGATCCACGCGCTGGGCAGCATCCGCTACGCAGCGACCTGTACGCCCGAGTTCCGCGAGCGCCACTTCGCCAAGGGCGTGACCGCGCAGGCGTTGGCACAGGCCCCGGTGCTGGTGTTCAACCGCAAGGACGACATGCAGTCGCGCTTTGCCCGGCGCATGGCCGGCGACGATCTGCCCAGCACCGCGCCGACCTGGTGGATCCCGTCCACCCGCGCTTTCGTGCAGGCCAACCTGGGCGGCATGGGTTGGACCATGAACCCCCTGCCGCTGGTCAAGCGGCACCTGGATGCTGGACGCCTGGTCTATGTGCGCCAGCGCGCGTGGGAAGACGTACCGCTGTACTGGCAGCACTGGAAAGGCGACGTGCAGACCATGGCGCTGCTGACCCGCGCGGTGCTGGACGCGTCCTCCGCGCTGATCCGGCGCAAGCGCTGAGAAAAAGGGGACGGAGGGGATTAATTCGTCTTTGCCCTGTATGACGTTTGGGCCTTAAACGACTTAATCCCCTCCGTCCCCTTTTTCTCCATCCAATCTCCATGCGCCCTACACACCAGGTCCATGCGTGATGCGGATACTGGCCGGCCGATCACTGCAAGGAAGCCCTGCATGCCTGTATTCGTCCGCGATGCGCGCCCTGAAGACGCTGCCGCCTGCATCGACCTGCGTGGGCGTACCCGCGAAAACGCCTTCAGTGCCTTGCAGCTGGCGGAGCTGGGCATCACCGCGCAGACATGGGCCGAAGGCATCTCCGGTGGCGATTTCATCGGCCGCATCGCCTGGGACGGCGAGCGCATGGCCGGCTACTGCTTCGCCGACCGCGACAGCGGTGAAGTGCTGGTGCTGGCCCTGCTGCCGGATTACGAAGGCCGTGGCATCGGCCGCCAGCTGCTGCAGGAGGTGGTCAGCCTGACCCGCGACGCCGGCCACCGGCGCCTGTTCCTGGCCTGCTCGGCCGACCCGCGATCGCGCTCGCACGGCTTCTATCGGCGCCTGGGCTGGCGCCCGACCGGAGACATCGACGAGGCCGGTGACGAGATTCTTGAGTTGGTTTGATTGACGGCGCCGCCAGGCATCGCCCGGCGCTACCGGGTGAGGATGGCGCGAAGCGCCGGATGCTGCGTTGCATCAAAAAAGGACCGGAACCGGTTAGAATCGCGTCTGGATGCTGCAAGGCGTTGTTTCTTCACGCCCTTTCCCTGCTGCATGCGCATCCTGAACTCCTCCCCTCCGCCAACGATCCCGCCCCCATGAAGAAATTTGGCAAGGCTCTTCTCGCCCTGCTCGTGCTGCTGTTGCTGGCCGCCGCGCTGTTCCTGTACTGGCCGCTGACCCAGCGCTCGGTGCCCGCCGCCAGCAACGACAAGCCCGTCGACGTTGTGCTGGTCGGCGCCGGCATCATGAGCATCACCCTGGCCACCTACCTGCAGGAACTGCAGCCGGACTGGAACATCCAGGTCTACGAACGCCTCGACGGCGTCGCCGGTGAAAGCTCCGATGGCTGGAACAACGCCGGCACCGGCCACTCGGCGTTCGCCGAACTGAACTACACCCCGGAACTGCCCGACGGCAGCATCGAGACCAAGCGCGCGGTCGGCATCGCCGAATCGTTCGAGGTCTCGCGCCAGTTCTGGTCGCACCAGGTCAAGCAAGGCCGGCTGAGCCAGCCCAGCGACTTCATCAACCCGACCCCGCACATGAGCTTCGTCTGGGGCGATGACAACATCGCCTACCTGCACAAGCGCCAGCAGGCCCTGGTGAAGAATCCGCTGTTCTACGGCATGCAGTACTCGGAAGATCCGGCGCAGATCAAGCAGTGGGCCCCGCTGCTGATGGAAGGCCGTGACCCGAAGCAGAAGGTTGCCGCGACCTGGATGCCGCTCGGCACCGACGTCAACTTCGGTGTGATCACCCGCCAGCTGACCACCGGCCTGCAGCGCAGCCCGAACTTCAGCCTGCACCTGAACCATGAAGTGAGCGCGCTGCGGCAGAACGCCGACAAGAGCTGGAACGTAACGGTGAAGGACCTCAAGGCCGGCACCGAGTCCACGACCCACGCCCGCTTCGTGTTCATCGGTGCCGGTGGCGCCGCGCTGAAGCTGCTGCAGATGTCGGGCATCCCGGAATCGAAGGACTACGCCGGCTTCCCGGTCGGTGGCCAGTTCCTCGCCTTCCAGGGCCAGGACGTGACTTCGCGCCACGGCGTGAAGGCCTACGGCATGGCCGAAACCGGTTCGCCGCCGATGTCGGTGCCGCACCTGGATGCGCGCAAGCTGGATGGCAAGCCGGTGGTCCTGTTCGGGCCGTTCGCGCTGTACAGCACCAAGTTCCTCAAGCACGGCTCGTGGTGGGACCTGTACTCGTCGGTCACCCACAACAACGTCGGCCCGATGCTGGAAGTGGGCAAGGACAACCTGGACCTGGTGCAGTACCTGATGGGCCAGGCGCGCCTGAACGATGCCGACCGCCAGGCCGAGCTGGTCAAGTACTTCCCCAACGCCAAGCCGGGCGACTGGAAGCTGGTCACCGCCGGCCAGCGCGTGCAGATCATCAAGCGTGACCCGCTGAAGGGCGCGGTGCTGCAGTTCGGTACCGAGATCGTGACCGACAAGGACCACACCCTCGCCGCCCTGCTCGGCGCTTCGCCGGGTGCGTCGACCTCGCCGCCGATCATGCTGGACCTGATGGCCAAGGCCTTCCCGGACCAGATGAAGGCCGGCTGGGAGACCCGCCTGCGCGAGATCGTGCCGTCGTACGGGCGCAAGCTCAACGACAGCGCGGCGCTGGTGAACGAGATCCGCACACTGACCAGCCAGACCCTGCACCTGCCCTACCTTGAAGTACCGGTGGATGGCAACGCGGCAGCGCCTGCACCGGCCGCAGTTCCGGCCCCGGTTCCGACGCCGGCCAAGGAAAAGCGCAACGCCAATGAGGAACTGCAGGCACTGTAAGCCTGCGCGTTCCTTGAGATGCAGACGGACGGCCACCTTCGGGTGGCCGTTTGCGTTTGGGCGGGCCACCGCCTGTAGAGCCGAGCCCATGCTCGGCTCCGGCAAAAAGCAGCCGAGCATGGCTCGGCTCTACAGAAAGCGATGCCCCGCGCCGGGAACCCTGCGCACAATAACGCGAATTGTAATGTTGTTAAGAAGTATTTACATTTGCACCCTGCGCAGTGACCGCGCCCCTCCCAGATGGACCTGATGTGCCCGAAGCCGCCGCCCCGGGTGCTTGACGACTGTTGCCGCCCTTCCCCCGCTTCCGAGCTTCGAGCCCACCATGTTTCCGACCCTGCCCAACCGCCTGCCCCGCCGCGCGCTGCTGCCGGCTGCCCTGCTTTCGTCGCTGTCCCTGCTGGCCGCACCCAGTGCGTTCGCTGCGGCCGATGGCGCCGCCGATGCCAAGACCCTGGACCGGGTCAGCGTCCATGCCGAGCAGTCCGCTCCGCCATCCAGCACCACCCGCCTGCCGATCACGCTGCAGGAAACCCCGCAGTCGGCCACTGCGATCAGCCTGAAGCGCCTGCAGGACGAATCGCTGTTCAGCATCAACGACGTGATGCGCAACGTCACCGGCGTCAGCGTGTCCTTCTATGACACCCAGCGCCCGCTGTACTACGCACGCGGCTTCGCCATCACTGACTTCCAGGTCGACGGCATCCCGACCTACAGCGGTTCGACCAACCAGGAATACGACACCGCCTTCTACGACCGCATCGAAGTGATCCGCGGCGCCAACGGCCTGCTCAGTGGCGCCGGCGTGCCGTCGGCCACGGTGAACCTGCTGCGCAAGCGCCCGGGCAAGGAGTTCGATGCCTCGTTCGCGGTCAGCGCCGGCAGCTGGGACTATCGGCGCATGGAGGCGGACGTGACCGCACCGCTGACCGATGACGGCCGTTTCCGCAGCCGCGTGGTCGCCGCCTATACCGATCGTGGCCTGTATTACGACCGCTACGACGAGAACAAGATGGCCGGCATGGCGGTGCTGGAGGGCGACGTCACCGACAGCACGACGATCACCCTCGGTTACCAGAGCCAGGACAACAACCCGACCGGCTCGACCTGGGGCACCGTGCCGTTCTTCGACAACCAGGGCAACTTCGCCCACCTGCCGCGTTCGACCAACCTGTCGCCGAAGTGGAGCTACTGGAAGCGCGAGAGCAACACCGCGTTCGCCAACCTCGAACAGCGCTTCGGTGACAACTGGCTGCTGAAGATCAACACCGCCTACACCCGTGGCAACGTACAGAACGTGCGCCTGTACGGCACCGGCAACCCGGACCCGGTGACCGGCTCGGGCATCTTCCTGCGCGCGGCCGCCGGTGATTCCAAGGACACCCGCCGTAATGTCGATGCCTACCTGGCCGGCAGTTTCGATCTGTTCGGCCGTGATCACGACGTGACCCTCGGCGCACAGTGGTCGGACCTGGAAGGCACCACCAACACCCTGGCGCTGAACTACCCGACCGACTGGGCGCGCTGTGGCAGCGAACGCTGCTACTACATCCCCAATGTGTACAGCTGGAACGGCAACATCTCCGAAGTGACCTACCGTCGCACCGGCGCACGTCGCGTCGCCAAGACCACGCAGAGTGGCGTCTACCTGGCCACCCGCCTGCGCCTGGCCGATCCGCTGTCGCTGATTGCCGGTGCGCGGCTGAGCCGCTGGGAAACCCTCAGCCGCTCCTACAACGCGGCAGGCGCATATACCGGCACCAGCGGCGCCTACAAGGTGAGCGATGAAGTCACTCCGTACGTGGGCCTGGTCTACGACATCACCCCCAACGTGTCGGCCTACGCCAGCTACACCGAGATCTTCAATCCGCAGAACTACAAGGACCGCAACGAGAACCTGCTGGCACCGGTACAGGGCTCGAACCTGGAGGCGGGCATCAAGACGCAGTGGTTCGATGGCCGCCTGACCGCCAATGCCGCCGTGTTCGAAGCCAAGCAGGACAACTACGCGGTGCGTGACATGGGCGTGCCGGAAGGCTCGCTGAGCGATGGCACCTCGGCCTACATCGGCGTCAACGGCACCAAGGCGCGCGGCTGGGAGATGGACGTCAACGGCGAGATCCTGCCGGGCTGGACGGTCAACGCCGGCTACACCCACGTCAAAGTGACCCGCGCCGCCACCGATCTGCTGTACGCCAACCCGCCCAAGGATCTGCTGCAGCTCAACACGCAGCTGCAGCTGCGCGGCGCGCTGGAACGGCTGAGCATCGGTGGCGGCGTGCAGTGGCAGAGCAAGGTACAGGGCTACAACATCGCCTACCCGCTGGGCGGCACGGTCACGGTCAACCAGCCGGCGTACTCGCTGGTGCAGTTCAACGCCAACTACCGCATCAGCGACAACTGGACGGCGACGCTGAGCGTGCGCAATGCGCTGGACAAGACCTACTGGGCCAACCTGGACTACAACAACTTCGGCGAGCCGCGATTCGTGTCGGCCAGCCTGCGCTGGACGTTCTGAGGCAGCTGCGAGGCGGCCGGACTACCGGCCGCAGATCCGCGCTGCCGCCGGTAGGTGTCGACCTTGGTCGACACGGTAGATGCGCCCCGGGGTCGGATCCCTTTCCGCAGAAAAGGGCTCTGACCCCAGGCAACACGAAAGGGCCCGCCTCCGCGCGGGCCCTTCCTTTTGCTGCACTGCGAGTTGCACCCCACGTCGTAATTATGCCGTAATTATTACAACGCCAATCGGACGCCGGTCGATGAACCCGAGCTGGGATACGTTGGAACGCAGCCGCCAGGCGCGCCTGGAACGTGCCGTGCCGTGGGCGCGCGGGCACCAGGTCGCGGCCGACGACGTGCGCGAACTGCTGCACGCGCTGCTGGAGCCGGGTGACAAGGTCTGTCTGGAGGGCAACAACCAGAAGCAGGCCGACTTCCTGGCCCAGGTGCTGGCCGGCCTCGACCCGGCACGGGTGCACGACCTGCACATGGTGCAGTCGGTGCTGTCGCTGCCCTCGCACCTGGATGTGTTCGAGCGCGGCGTCGCCTCCAGGCTCGATTTCTCCTTCTCCGGTCCGCAGTCGGTGCGGCTGGCCAACCTGGTGGCCGAAGGGCGCATCCAGATCGGCGCCATCCACACCTACCTGGAGCTGTTCGGCCGGTACTTCATCGACCTGACCCCGCGCGTGGCCCTGGTGGCGGCGCAGGCCGCCGACCGCCACGGCAACCTCTACACCGGCCCGAACACCGAGGACACCCCGGTGATCGTCGAAGCCACTGCGTTCCGGGGCGGCATCGTCATCGCCCAGGTCAACGAGATCGTCGACACCCTGCCCCGCGTCGATATACCCGCCGACTGGGTCAACTTCGTGGTGCAGGCACCGAAGCCGAACCATATCGAGCCGTTGTTCACCCGCGATCCGGCGCAGATTTCCGAGATCCAGGTGTTGATGGCGATGATGGCGATCAAGGGCATCTACGCCGAGTACGGCGTGAACCGCCTGAACCATGGCATCGGCTTCGACACCGCCGCGATCGAACTGCTGCTGCCCACCTACGCCGAGTCACTCGGCCTGAAGGGAAAAATCTGCCAGCACTGGGCACTGAACCCGCATCCGGCGCTGATTCCGGCCATTGAATCCGGGTTCGTGAAGTCGGTGCACTCGTTCGGTTCGGAACTGGGCATGGAGAAGTACATCGCTGCCCGTGGCGATGTGTTCTTCACCGGCGCCGATGGCTCGATGCGTTCCAACCGCGCGTTCTCGCAGACTGCCGGCCTGTACGCCTGCGACATGTTCATCGGCTCCACCCTGCAGATCGACCTGCAGGGCAACAGCTCCACCGCCACCCGCGACCGCATCGCCGGCTTTGGCGGCGCGCCGAACATGGGCTCGGATGCACGCGGTCGCCGCCACGCCAGCGATGCCTGGACCAAGGCCGGCCAGCAGGCCGCCCGCCCTGGCGAAATGCCGCGCGGGCGCAAGCTGGTGGTGCAGATGGTGGAAACCTTCCGCGAGCACATGGCACCGGCCTTCGTTGAACGTCTTGACGCCTGGGAACTGGCCGAGCGCGCACAGATGCCGCTGCCGCCGGTAATGATCTACGGCGACGACGTCAGCCACGTACTGACCGAGGAAGGCATCGCCAACCTGCTGCTGTGCCGCACGCCGGAAGAACGCGAACAGGCGATCCGCGGCGTATCCGGCTACACCGCCGTCGGCCTTGGCCGCGACCGCGCGATGGTGGAAAACCTGCGCGACCGTGGCGTGATCCGCCGCCCGGAAGATCTGGGCATTTCGCCGCGCGATGCCAGCCGCGACCTGCTGGCCGCGCGCTCGGTGAAGGACCTGGTGCGCTGGTCCGGCGGCCTGTACGACCCGCCCAAGCGCTTCCGCAACTGGTAAGGGAAAGAGCATGGAAACCCTCGACTATCGATTCGACGGCCGCACCGCTGTGCACTTCCCGCGCGATGCGGTGCTGGTGGGCGTGCTGGCCTCGGGCAACCTGGAAATCCTGCTGGAACCGGATGATCTGGACGGCGCAATGACCGTGCGCATCATCACCGCCGCGCAGGGCTTCGGCACCATCTGGCAGGCGGTGATCGCCGATTTCGCCCAGCGCCATCCGCTGCGCGACGTGCGCGTATCCATCAACGATGCCGGTGCGACCCCGGCGGTAGTCAGCCTGCGCCTGGACCAGGCCGTGGAAACCCTGCTGGCCGGGGGCACGCCATGAGCCACGTACAGCGCCACAGCTATTACGAAGCCGATGCGCGCGAGCGCATCGCCGGACTGGTCGACGCCGGTTCGTTCCGCGAATTCCTTGGCCCGGCGCGGAGGACGATGAGCCCGCACCTGGCCCAGCTGGACCAGCCGGCCGCGTTCGACGATGGCGTCGTGGTGGGCGAAGCCACGCTGCGCGGCAAGCGCGTACTGCTGGCCGCGCAGCAGGGGCAGTTCATGGGCGGTGGCGTGGGCGAAGTACACGGTGCCAAGCTGACCGGATTGCTGCGTCGCGCGGCGGAAACCCGCCCCGATGGCGTGCTGCTGCTACTCGATACCGGTGGCGTGCGCCTGCATGAAGCCAATGCCGGGCTGATCGCGATCTCCGAAATCATGCGTGCGACCTTTGGCGCACGCGCGGCCGGCGTACCGGTCGTCGCGCTGATCGGCAGCGGCAACGGCGCATTCGGCGGCATGGGCATCGTCGCCCGCTGCTGCACCACGGTGATCATGTCCGAGGAAGGCCGGCTGTCGCTGTCCGGGCCGGAAGTGATCGAGACCGTACGCGGCGTGGAGGAATTCGACTCGCGTGACCGCGCGCTGGTCTGGCGCGTGACCGGTGGCAAGCACCGCTATCTGATCGACCAGGCGCAGGTGCTGGTACCCGACGCCATCGAAGCCTTCGCACAGGCCGCAGGCGATGCGCTGCAGCCCGATGCCGCCAGCACCGATACCGAGGCTGCACTGGCCGCGCTGCAGGAACGCCATGCGGCATTGAAAGCCCGCGTGCAGGCCTGGGGCGATTGCCGTGATGGGCTGGAAATCTGGGCCTGGCAGGGCATCGCCGAGCCCGAACGACTGCCTCTACTGGACACCGACGCCTTCCTTGCCGCCACCGCCGACCGGAGGCTGCCATGAGCGCACCGCTGCAGTCCCTGCTCGATGCACTCTTCCCGCGCGGCCACCACATCGACATCCACGACTCGGTACTGACCGGCACGGCCACCACCGAGGATGGCGAGGTGACCGTGATCGGCACCACCGACCGCATCGAGGTCGGCGTCGACCACGCGCTGGCGCTGGCCGGGACCGTGCTGGCCAGCACCGCCACCCACCCGCAACGGCCGATCGTGATGCTGGTCGACACCGCCGGCCAGCGCCTGGCCCGTCGCGATGAACTGCTGGGCATCAATGGCTACTTCGCGCACCTGGCTCAAACCCTCGACCTGGCCCGCCGCCGTGGCGCGCGCCTGGTCACCCTGGTGTACGGCGAATCGGTAAGCGGCGGATTCCTGTCCTTCGGCCTGATGGCCGACCACATCCATGCCCTGCCCGATGCACAGGTACGCGTGATGGACATGCGTGCGATGGCGCGAGTGACCAAGCAGCCGCTGGAAAAACTGCAGGCGCTCAGCCAGAGCTCACCGGTGTTCGCACCGGGTGTGGCCAACTACGTGGCGATGGGTGCGGTGGAATCGCTGTGGGATGGCGATCGTGCGCAGCACCTGCTGCAGGCGCTGCGCACACCCAGCGACGGCGATGCGCGCGCCGCGCTGGCTGCACAGCGCGGTGGTCGTGCACTGGCGGCGGATGTTGCCGATGCGGTGGCCCGCGGCGATGCCTGAGCAGCCCGCCCGCCACACCCTGGCCTGGTTGTCGGCCCACGCCGACTGGCGCGCCGACGTGGCTGCGCAGGAACCCCGCCTGGCGGCGTGGTTCGCGCAGGGCCTGCCTGCAATGGTGGCGCGCCGCGCCGCGGATGACCCCGACCCGCGCCTGCGCCTGGGGGTGCCGCTGCCGCCGAGCGAGGGCAAGCTGCGGCTGGCGCTGCGCGTGGCTCCGCACGAGGCACGTCGACTGCAGCCACCGCCCGCGCTGGACGAGGTCGTTGCCAGCGGCGTACCCGACGACTGGCGAAGCGCACTGCAGGCGATGCAGCGGCTGGCACCGGCACGCGTGTTCGGTGCATTCGCCTGGCAGCATCTGAGCGGTTTGCCGTATGTGCATCCGCGCTCGGACATCGATCTGTTGTGGCAGATAAGGGCCGCAGGCCAGGCCGATGCCCTGGTCGAGCGCCTGCAGGACTGGGAACGCACGCACGCGCGCCGCGTCGATGGCGAGCTGTGCCTGGCCGACGGTGGCGCGGTGAACTGGCGCGAGTACGCCGGATGCAGCCGCGAGGTACTGGTCAAGCGTGTGGATGGTGCTGCGCTGGAAGCCCGCGATCGCTTGTTCATCGCCAACGGGGTGGCCGCATGAACGCCGTCGTCCACGCCGAGCGGCCCTGTCGCCCCCGCGTGGACAGCGCGCGACTGGGCCGCCTGGCCATCGCCAGCCTGCACGCCGAACTGGCCTGCACACCCAAGCCTGGGCTGGTCACCCCCTTTGATACCGGCAGCCATGACGACATGGACGCCGGCACCTTCCTGCGCAGCCTGTTTGCCCTGCGCCACTACTTCACCGCGATCGCCCATGCTGGCGTCGACGATGCGCCCTTCGCGGTCCTGCGCATGCATGGGCTGGCCGCCGAGGCCGCGATGCTGCGGGCCACCGGCGGCATCAATACCCATCGTGGTGCAATCTTCAGCCTGGGCCTGCTGGTCGCTGCATCGGCACGCTACCGCCAACTGCACGGCCATGCGGGTTCGGCTGCACAGGTGTGCCTGGCCGTGCCGCACTGGGCAGCCGACTTCGCCAGCGCGCCACTGGATGCCAGCAGCCCGGGCCAGCGGGCACGTATGCGCCACCGCGTGCCGGGCGTACGCGAGCAGGCGGCGGCCGGCTACCCGGTGCTGCGCGAGCTGGCGATGCCCACGCTGCGTCATGCACTGGAGGAAGGCCTGACGCACGATGCGGCGCTATGCCAGACCCTGATGCAGCTGGTCGCGCAGATCGATGACCTCAACCTGCTGCACCGTGGCGGCGCCGAAGGCCTGCACTGGGCCCAGCAGGAGGCACGTGGCTTTCTGGAAAGCGGCGGTGCCTTCGCAGTCGGTTGGCAGGCACGCCTTCACGGCATCGGTGAGCGCTTCGTCGCACGCCGCCTGAGCCCCGGTGGCAGTGCTGATCTGCTGGCCTGCAGCTGGTTCCTGCTGCAACAGGAGGGCGTATGAGCCTTGCCCTGCTCTGCCCCGGACAAGGCGCGCAGCACGCCGCGATGTTCGAGCGCGTGCGCGAGCTGCCTGCCGCGAGCAACGTACTTGAGGCTGCCAGCACACTGCTTGGACGCGACGTGTTCGCGGCGGCCGCTGACGAATCGCGCTTCGACAATGCACTCGCGCAGCCCCTGCTGTGTGCAGCCAGCCTCGCGCACTGGCTGGGACTTCGCGAGGCGGTGCCAGCACCGGTGCTGGTGGCCGGCTACAGCATCGGTGAACTGGCCGCGCATGCGATCGCCAGCAGCGTTGATGCCGCCACCTGCCTGGCCCTCGCAGCTCGGCGCGCGCAGTTGATGGATAGCGCCAGTCCCGCCGATGCAGGCCTGCAGGCGGTGCTCGGCCTGGACCGCCGCAGCCTGCAGGCACTCTGCGATGCGCAGGGCGCATACGTGGCCATCGCCAACGGCCAGGATCATTTCATCGTCGGCGGCAGGCCCGCCTCGCTGCAGGGCCTTGCCGATGCAGCGCGTGCACAGGGGGCGGACATCCGCCCGCTGCCGGTGCACGTTCCGGCGCACACACCGCTGCTGGCAGCGGCGGTCGCACCGTTCGCTGCGGCCCTTGATGCCTCCGCGCTGCAGGCCCCGCGCCTGCCGCTGCTGGCCGGTATCGATGCACGACCGGTACGTGATCGCGCCGCAGCGGTGCACACCCTGTCGGCACAGCTGGCCCAGACCATCGAATGGGCGCAGGTGATGCGCCAGGCCTTCGAGCGCGGCGCGCGGGTGTTCCTGCAGCTGGGCCCGGGCAACGCATTGGCGCGCATGGTCGCGTCCGACTATCCGTGCTGTGAAGTGCGCGCGGTGGAAGAGTTCCAGAGCCTGGACGGCGCCGCGGCATGGGTCCGCAGCGCGCTGGAACGGCTGCAGTAACGGGTTCGAGCAGTACGTATCACGCAACACGCAGTACGTCGCCTTACCCCGGGATGGCGGGTCTCCATCCGCGCTGTAAGTGAGTCACGTGTCTGGGAGGGCGCATGAGTCCACAAATCGCAACGATCATCGGCCTGGTGATCATGTTCATCGTCGCCACCGCGATGCCGATCAACATGGGTGCTGTCGCCTTCGCGCTGGCCTTCATCATCGGCGGGCTGTGGGTCGACATGGGGGGCAAGGAGGTCCTGGCCGGATTCCCCGGCGATCTGTTCCTGACCCTGGTCGGTATCACCTACCTGTTCGCCATCGCGCAGAAGAACGGCACCATCGACCTGCTGGTGCACTGGGCGGTGAAAGCGGTACGTGGCCATATCGTGGCCATTCCGTGGGTGATGTTCGTCATCACCGCGGTCCTCACTGCCTTCGGCGCACTCGGTCCCGCCGCGGTGGCGATCATCGGGCCGGTCGCGCTGCGCTTTGCCAAGCAATACAACATCAACCCGCTGATGATGGGCCTGCTGGTGATCCACGGTGCGCAGGCCGGCGGCTTCTCGCCGATCAGCGTGTACGGCAGCATCACCAACGGCGTGGTGCAGAAAGCCGGGCTGGAAGTGACTGAGATGGCGGTGTTCCTGACCAGCCTGGGCTTCAACTTCATGATGGCCACGATCTGCTTCTTCGCGTTCGGCGGTATTGCCCTGCTGCGGCGTGGCTCGATCACCGCGGCCGGAACGATCGGCACTGCCGAACTGGCAATGGTCGGCGGCCCGCAGGCATCGTCACGCCAGTTCGCCATCGAAGGCCACGGCGCGCTGGTTGCCGCTGGCGGGGGCACCCTGTCCAATGATCCGGCGGCGCTGGATGCAGTGAACCTGACCCGCGAGCGGCTGTTCACCTTGATCGGCCTGCTGGGCCTGGGCGTTGCTGCGCTGATCTACAACCTCAACGTTGGCCTGGTCTCGATCACCGTGGCGGTGGCGCTGGCGCTGCTGTCACCGCAGAGCCAGAAGGGCGCGGTCGATGGCATCAGCTGGTCCACCGTGCTGCTGATCTGCGGCGTGGTGACCTACATCGGCGTGCTGGAACATGCCGGCGCGGTGGATTTCATCGGCAACGGCGTGTCCGACATCGGAATCCCGCTGCTCGGTGCGCTGCTGGTCTGCTACGTCGGCGGCATCGTCTCTGCATTCGCTTCATCGGCCGCAGTACTGGGCGCCACGATTCCGTTGGCGGTGCCGTTCCTGATGCAGGGCCACCTCAGCGCGGCCGGCGTGATCTGTGCACTGGCAGTGTCGTCCACCATCGTCGATGTCAGCCCGTTCTCGACCAATGGCGCCCTGGTGGTGGCATCGGCAGCGAAGGAAGAGCGCGAAACCCTGTTCCGTCGTTTCCTGGTCTACAGCGGGCTGGTGGTCGCGCTGGGGCCGCTGCTGGCCTGGCTGGTGTTCGTGGTACCGGGCTGGATGTAGCCGCTACCCGGTCGTGCCGGCCGCTGGCCGGCGCGACCTGGCGTTACACTCTGCGCATGGCCATTGCCCCTGCTCCACGGTCCCCGAAGAAGCGCGCCCCTTTGTATGAAGAGGTGGCCGAACACGTGCGCGAGCACATCTACGATTACCGGCTGCCGCCGGGCGAGTGGATTGACGAGCCCGCGCTGTGCGAGGAACTGGGCATCAGCCGCACGCCGCTGCGCGAAGCGCTGAAGCTGCTGGCCGCCGAAGGCCTGGTGCAGATCGATGCCGGTCGTGGCGCGCGGGTCACCCGGCTTACGCTGGAAGATCTCAACCAGCTGTTCCCGGTGATGGCGATGCTGGAAGGCCGCTGCGCGCATGAAGCGGTCAGGCATATCGATCATGCTGGGGTACAGCGGCTGGAAGACCTGCATTCGGCGATGGAAACGGCTGCGGCCGAGGGCAATATCGCCGAGTACTACCGCAACAACTACCTCATCCACGAAACCGTGCAGCACTATGCCGGCAACCCGTGGCTGATCCGCATCACCCACGACCTGCACCGCATCCTGAAGATGCACCGTGGCCGCCAGTTGCTGACCCCGGGCCGTACCGCGCAGTCGCTGGCCGAGCACCGCGAACTGATGGAATGCTTCCGCAAGCGCGATGCCGCCGCGGCCGAACGCACCATGGAGCGCCACCTGCTCAGCCAGGGCCAGGCGCTGGCCGCCTATGTGGCCGCGGGAGGCCTGTTGAACGTGCCAGCGCCGTTGCCGACCGAGGGCGGCGGCTGAGCAGGCTTCTGTAGAGCCGAGCCATGCTCGGCTGGCACCCGACGCGAGCGGTAGAAGCCGCCGAGCATGGTTCGGCGCTACAGCCGGGCGCCGGGCTTCAATCGCCGCAGCTGCCGCTGTCACTACTCCCCCCATCACTGCTGCAGTCGGAGCTGCCGTGGCTGTGATGGCTGTAGTTGTCACCGGAATACCCACCGGAGCTGTCGTAGCTTGCGCCCCCCTCCCCGCGGCTTCCCGAGCCATCGGCGGTGGCTACCGCCATGCACAGGATTGCGCCCACCAGCGGCAACAACCAGACCAGCAACAGCTGCACCGTCCGGCCGCCCGCCGAAAGCCCGTCGCGCCTGATGATGACCACGGTGGCTACCACGTTCAGGCCCAGCACCAGCAGGACCAGCAGAAGGGCAACGATCAGCATGCGGCAGTTCCGTGCCAGGACCTGGGGGCATTATGGCCCGCCGCGCCGGCATTGGCCCTGCCTGTCATGAAGATGGGACAATGTAGGGCGCGCCGGCCTGTCTCCGGGCCGCCGGCGCCCCCCGCACCACACGGAAGAAGAAGAACAACAACATGCTGAAAGTCATTTTCGATACCGACCCGGGCGTCGACGACGCCCTGGCCCTGCTGTACCTGCACAAGCACCCGCAGATCGACCTGATCGGCGTCACCACCACCTTCGGCAACGCCTCGGTGGAGTCGACCACGCACAACGCGCTGTACCTGAAGCAGGCCTGGGGCTTTGCCGCCCCGGTCGCACGCGGCGCCGCAGGCCCGCTGCAGCCGGAAGCCACCCCGGAAGCCTGGCCGGTGCACATCCACGGCCACAACGGCCTGGGCAACCACCCGGTGCCGGCCAGCCTGGACGTGGCCGCTGATGCGCGCTCCGCCGCGCAGCTGATCATCGACCTGGTCCGCGCCCATCCGGGCGAAGTGACCCTGGTCGCCGTGGGCCGCATGACCAACCTGGCCCTGGCCCTGCAGCAGGCGCCGGACATCGCCGGGCTTGTACGTGGCGTGGTGATCATGGGCGGCGCCTTCCACGTCAACGGCAACATCACCCCGGCCGCCGAGGCCAACATCTGGGGCGATGCCGAAGCGGCCGATGTGGTGTTCACCACCGATTGGCCGGTCACCGCGATCGGCCTGGACGTGACCACCCGCGTGGAAATGGACCGCGACGGCCTGGACAAGCTGGCCGCCCTCGGCGGTACCGACGCCGAGCTGGTGCGTGCGCTGTCGCAGGACTACGTGGACTTCTACCTGCAGGCTGGCCACAAGGGCATGGTCGTGCACGACTGCTGCGCCTGCATCGCGCTGACCCGCCCGGAGCTGTTCCAGTTCGAACGTGCCAGCGTGCGCGTGGCCACCGACGGCGTTGCCCGTGGCATGACCATTCCGAAGCCGGAAGGCATGGGCTTCGGCCCCAGCGTGTGGGATGGCCACGTGCTGCAGTCCGTCGCCATCGGCGTGGATGCGGCCGCGGTACTGGCCGACATCGAGCAGACCCTGAAGGTCTGATCGGCTAGCGTCTGGCCCTGCCCGGGACGGTCTCGGGCAGGGTCCACAGCACCGGCAGCACCAGCACCGCCACCAGCGCGATCATCGCGCCCGGCGCCGCCGCCCAGCCGCTGCGTTCCACCCACCATTGCGCCAGCCACGGTGTCGCGCCGCCGAACACCGCGGTGGCCATGGTCACGCCCAGTGCCAACCCGCTGACCCGGCCTTCGCCCGGGAACTGCTCGGCCGTGGCCGGGGCCGCGACCGCACTTACACCACCGGCCACGCAGGCCAGCAGCACCGCGGCCAGCGCGATGCCCCACACCGAAGCCTGCGCCATCCACGCAAACAGCGACAGCGGCAGCAGCGCCGCCAGCAACGTCAGGCCCAGCAGCATCGGCCGGCGCCCCACGCGGTCGGACAAGGCGCCGCACAGCGGGGTGATCGCAATCACCGCCACCGCCGCAATCGTCGACAACCAGAGCGCGTCGCCTTCGTCGTGGCCCTGCGCATGCAGGAATGCCGGCACGTAGGTGATGCCCACGTAGTAGGTGATCGAACCCAGCGCCGAGATCGCGAAGGTGCGCGCCACTGCTGCCGGATGGTTGCGCAGCACATGCCGCAACGGCGTGGCGGGAATGCTGCCCTCGCGCCGCTGGCGCTCGAACTCGGGCGATTCGTGCATGCCCGAGCGCGCGACCAGGATCACCAGCGCCAGCGCGGCACCGACGAAGAACGGAATGCGCCACCCCCAGCTGTCCAGCTGCGCGGCGGGCAGCAGCGCGACCGTGAGCGCGGAAATCGCCACCGCCAGCAGCGCGCCCACTTCACTGGCGGCCGATGCCAGCGAGGTCACCAGGCCTCGTCGCCGCACGGGTGCGCTTTCCAGCAGGTAGGCCACCACGCCGGTGTATTCGCCGCCCACCGAAAACGCCATCACGCAGCGCAGCACCAGCAGCAGCACGCCGGCGGTGGCGCCGGCGGTGGCGGCGGTCGGCAGCAGCGCGGTAGCCAGCATCGCCGCTGCCATCAACGCCATCGACGCCAGCAGCATCCAGCGCCGGCCGAGCCGATCGCCCAGATGGCCAAAACACAGCGCGCCCAGCGGGCGCATCAGGTAGGACACCGCAAAGCCGGCCAGTGTCACCAGCAGCGCCTGCTCGCCACCGCCGAAGAACACCCGCGACAGCACCGTGGCGAAGTACAGGTACAGGGTGAAGTCGTACCACTCCACTACCGTGGACAGGCCGGCCACCCACATCGAGCGCTGCCGCGCCGCGGTCATTGCGTGTTCGCCTTCAACAGCCTCGTTCCCGTGGGTGCAGGTGCCAGGCAGGGTGTCACGGCCGGGGTGAAATGCCGGTCATCGGCCATCCATCGGCTGCATGTACTGGGTTTCATGCCCGGTGAAGCGCTCACCGTCAAAGCCGAAGCAGAACCGCCCCTCCTCAAACGCGCGATAGACAAGCAACGCGCCATCCAGGCAGAACTGCTGCTGGTCCACGCCTGTGTCCAGGGTCCCATAGCGGGTAGCGTCTCCGCCCTTCCCCGCCGGCACGGTGAAAGCATCGATCGGCAATGGCGTGGCGCGTCCGGTACGGGTGTCGATCAGTACCACCGAGCGCTGGAAGAACTCGGGGCGATCATCGACCTGCACCAGCAGGTAGTGCTGGTTGAAGTTGGGTGTCTCGTTCCTGAGGGCTTCCTCGATGCGCGCCACGTGCTGCGCATCGCAGAAATCGACCGGGCTGTAGCGATAGCTGCACCCGTCGTGGTCGTAGGGCAGGTTCATGCCCGAATAGCTCACGCCTGCCTGGCTGCCCAGGTCGTCTCCCGGTTCCGGTGTGCTGCACAGCAGCCACGAGCGCTGTGCATCCTCGGGATCGGCCATCAGCTTCGGCTCCCGGCCCTGCTCGTAAGCCGTACCACCCGGAAAGTCCCGGCCGAAGCGCTGGTGAACGATCACGCGCGCGGTCTCCAACGGCAGGCCGATCTTCGCCCCGCGGAACGAAACGAGCGTCATCGTCGGCAGGATCACCTCCTCCACCGGCAATCCCTTCCATTGCCCACGCATGCAGAACGTGGCGATCTCGTTTTCCTCGTCCACCTTGCAGGGTTTCGGCGCGTTCGCGGCCAGCCAGGGATGGACCGGGCGATCGGCCTGAGGGTCGATATACCAGCCGTCCAGCGCACAGGTCGGCAGCGCATCCAGCAACGGAGAGAGGTCTGTTGCGGTGGCCGGGGCGGCAAGGGTTGTGCCCGCTACGGGTGCCTCGATTGGTGCATCCGGTGTGCGCTGGCAGGCCGCCAGCACGAGTAGACCTGCCAGCAGCGCGACGTGGCGCGGACGCCGGATTGAATGCTGCGTTCCCTGCATTGCGTGTTTCCTGATTTCGACACTCCCTGCAGATGATCGCCGATCCCGGAGCCGTGCAGGATTGCCATGGATCCGCGTTATGTGTGGATGCTCTGGTCCCGCCAGTTACCCCGGCAGCTGCAGCTCCGCCCGCAGGCCGCCACCCTCGCGGTTGTGCAACCGCAGCGAGCCGCCCAGCGACTGCGCCAGCTGCACCGCGATGGCCAGGCCCAAGCCAGTGCCGCCGGTATCGCGATTGCGTGAGCTTTCCAGCCGGTGGAACGGCGCCAGCACTGCCTGCAGCTGGTCCTCGGGAATGCCAGGGCCACGGTCGGAAATGCAGATCCACACTCTGCCGGCGTCATCACGGCCGGCCTCGATCTCGGCGGCACCGGCGTAGCGGAGTGCGTTGTCGACCAGATTGCCGACCACCCGTCGCAGCGGCTGCGGCCAGGTCTGCACGACCAGTCCAGCGGGCGCACCGCCACTGACCGGCTTGCCCATGTCCTCGTAGTCGCCGACCACACTGGCCAGGAATGCGCCCAGGTCCATCGCCACTGGCTCGCCACTGGCGACGTGGCTGCTGCGCGCATAGGCCACGCCCTCACGCACCAGTTGCCCCAGGTGGTCGAGGTCGGCCAGCAGCCGCTGCTGGGTGCTGTCTTCAGGCAGGGCCTCCACCCGCAGCTTCATGCGCGTGATGGGGGTCTGCAGGTCATGCGAGATCGCGGCCAGGATCTGCAGGCGCTCACTGACATGGCCACGAATGCGTGCCTGCAGTGCGTTGAGCGCGGCCGCCGCGCCGCCCACTTCCGCAGGGCCATCTTCAGGCAGTGCCGGCCCGTCCTTGCCCGGCTGCAGATGCTCCACCGCATGCGAGAGCTGCTGCAGCGGCCGCATGGCCAGGCGCACCGCCAGCCACGCGCACACCAGCAGCAGCGCCAGCTGCACCAGCAGCACGGCGGGCAACCAACGCGCCAGCGGCAGCCCCGACGGCGTGACTTCAATGGTCACGGGGGTGCCGTCGTGCAGGCGCAGTTCCACCTCGAACCGCTCCGGCAGGCGAGCCACCTGGCGCGCCTGCAACGGATAGCGGTGCTGCAGGCTGTCATCGATGACCGTGGTGACCTGGCGTGCGCGATCGGTCTGCAGCCCGGGTCCGGCCGCAACCGGGCGCAGCAGGTAACGGTAGGTGCGCCGCTCCAGCCGCGGCACCCAGGCCGCGCGCTGGTCTGCGGGCAGGTGTTCCAGCAACGCGACGCTCACGGCCACATCCTCGTCGAGGTTGCGCAGCATCATGCTGCGGGTGGACTGGTCGCGTTCGAAGAACAGCAGGCCGAACGACAGTGCGTGGGCCAGCGCCAGTCCGCCCAGCAGCACCAGCAGCAGCCGCGCCGACAGCGTGCGCGGCCAGCGTGGGCGGCGTGCGGTGATATTCATTCGTCCGGCCCCAGCAACTGCACCGGCACGCTGAACACGTAGCCTTCGCTGCGCACGGTCTTGATGTAGGTGGGCTCACGCGCGTCATCGCCCAGGCGCTGGCGCACGCGGCTGACCAGCAGATCGATGGAACGATCGAACAGTTCTGCATCACGGCCCTGGGTAAGGCTGAGCAGCTGGTCGCGGCTGAGCACGCGGTTGGCGTGGTCGAGAAACACGCGCAGCAGGCGGAATTCCGCACCGCTGAGCGGATAGGCGGTGTCCTGCGCATCCAGCAGGTGGCGGGCGGTGGTATCCAGGCGCCAGTCGCCGAAGGCCAACTGGCGGCCGGCTTCGCTCACCTGCAGGTTCGGCGGCAGCATCTGCGTGCGTCGGATCACCGCATTGATGCGCGCCAGTAGTTCGCGTGAGGAGAACGGCTTGGTCACGTAGTCATCGGCGCCCATTTCAAGGCCGATGATGCGGTCGGTTTCATCGTCGCGGGCGGTCAGCAGCACCACCGGCACCGCGCGATGCTTGCCGGCACGCAGGTTGCGGCACAGGCTCAGCCCGTCCTCGCCGGGCATCATCACGTCCAGCACCACCAGATCCACCGCGTGGGTATCCATCAGCGCGCGCATCGCACGGCCGCCATCGGCCTGGCTGACACGCAGGCCGCTGCGTTGCAGGTAGTCGGCCAGCATCTGGCGGATCTCGCTGTCATCGTCGACGACCAGGATGTGCGGTACGTGGTTCATTGCGTTCTCGATGAAGACGGCGGTCAGGGCCGCGCTGCGCGGCCATGGTAGCGCGGCTCAGGGGCTGGGCAGCAGGCGCTGGATCTCGCTTTCGGTACGTGCGTAGTCGCCCTCGCCGTAATGGCGGTAGACCACCCGCCCCTGCCCGTCGAGCAGGTACAGCGC
Source organism: Stenotrophomonas sp. SMYL89 (assembly GCF_036319985.1). Lineage (NCBI taxonomy): Bacteria > Pseudomonadati > Pseudomonadota > Gammaproteobacteria > Lysobacterales > Lysobacteraceae > Stenotrophomonas > Stenotrophomonas sp. SMYL89. Next base: position 56,896 of record NZ_JAWIRW010000004.1, read on the forward strand.
CGGCCAGAAGCGGTTGCCCCAGGCATTCCAGATCCGGTACTGGTTGTCCTGCACCACCGGCCAGGTGATATCCAACCGTGTGATGGCCCTGCGCACGTTGCTGGGCAGCCCTTCATAGGCAAATTCCGGCGTGTGCACGCCGATCACCTTCAGGCCCTGCGGCGCGTATCGCGTATGCCACTGGTGGACGTAGGGCGCCACGTTGAGGCAGTTGCTGCAGGTGTAGGTCCAGAACTCGACCAGCACCACCTGCCCTTGCAACTGCTTCAGTGTGAGCGGTGGGCTGTTGTGCCAGGGTCCGCCACCGTCGAACCCCGCCATCGGTGCTGCAGCGAGCGGCTGCGCACCGGCATCCGCGCCGGGCCATGCCAGCAACAGCGCCGCTCCGCCCAGCAGGCCCAACAACAGCGGCAATGCGTACCCTCGCAGTGCGGCCATCGCTCAGCCACCCTGCTCGGCCAGCGGCAGTTCCGCCGGCTTCACCCCTGCCGCTTCCAGAATGCTGTCGGCCACCTGCGCCGGATGCGAAAGCAGCGACACATGGCTGCTGCCGATCGATTGCAGCTGTGCACCGATGCGACGTGCGGTCGCGGCCTGCAGCTGTGGCGACAGCATGCGGTCATCGCGGCTGAGCACGTACCAGCTCGGCTTGCTGCGCCACGCCGCAACGTTCACCGCCTCGCCCAGTGCACTGGCCTTCAACGGGACCTGCGTGCTGTACAGCAATGCGGCCGATTTTTTCATCACGTCCGGCGCGAAGTCCTGGGCGATGGCATCCGCCGGCAAGGTCAGGTAGCCATCCCTTTCCTGCAGTCGCGCCAAGCCCGGACCGACCGGGAAACCTTCGCCCTGTTGCGCCGAAGACTGCCCTGCATCCGGCGCGAAGGCCGCCACGTACACCAGCGCCTGCACCTTCGGGTCATTGCCCGCTTCGGTGATGACCGTGCCACCCCAGCTGTGGCCGACCAGCACCACCTTGCCGGGCGCGGCGGCAATCGCGCGGCGGGTGGCGGCGACATCGTCGGCCAACGAGGTGAGTGGATTCTGTACGGCCACCGCCGGCAGCTTCCAGTCATGCAGGGTACTGATGACCTTGCTCCAGCTGGAGCCATCGGCGAAGGCGCCGTGCACCAGGATGACGGTGGGCGGTGCAGCGGTATCGGCCTGAGTAGCGAAGGCGGGGGCGGCGGCGCCGGCAAGGGCGAGAGCAGCGGCAAGCAACGAGGTACGGATCATGGGTGGCACTCCGGTGTTGGGAGTGGCCATTTCCATCTGCCGGTGTATCGGCGCTGTTTCTCCACGGCGCGGAGTTGTACCGGACTGTAGGGCGCAGGCGGGTTTCTACAGTGGGATACATTCGCGCGCCGGTCCTTGCTGGGTGCTACCGGGTGGATCAGGCTCCCCGCACGCGTGCGCGCAACGCCCCGATGTGCATCCAGGCATCGTCTTTGTATCCGACTGTACGAAACCCGGGCTGCGGCCACAGTCGCTGACAAAACCCCGGGCAACGGCACACGTTGCCGATACCTGCGCCGACTGAAATGGCCTCCATCGACCACTGGCCCGCAGGACACCACCATGATCAGCACTGCCTCTTCCGTCGTTACCCCCCGCCTGGACGCCGTCGGCCGCTGGCTCTCGCCATTGGCGCTGCGCATCCTGCTGGCTTGGGAGTTCTTTGAATCCGGCCGCGAGAAGCTGGCCGGCCAGAACTGGTTCGCCGACCTGGAAGGGCGTTTCCCGTTCCCGTTCTCCACCCTGCCTGCGTCACTCAACTGGCAGCTGGCCACCTGGCTGGAACTGGTGGGCGCTGTAATGCTGCTGCTGGGCCTGGCCACGCGCTCGGTGGCCTACATCTTCTGGGTGCTGACCCTTGTTGCCATCGCCGCTGTGCACTGGCCCGACCAGTGGAACGGCCTGGGCGAACTCTGGCAGGGCTATGCGATCACCGACCAGGGCTACGGCAACTTCAAGCTGCCGCTGCTCTTTCTGGCCATGCTGCTCCCACTGATCCTCAACGGCGGCGGTGCGCTCAGCCTGGACCACCTGCTGGCCGGCCCGCAGCGCCCCACGGCGGGCAACGACGGTCTCGGCTGGGGCGTGAGCCTGATCGCCCTGCTGCTGCCGGTCGCCGCGCTGCTGCCCGGCGTCGGCTTCGGTGGCGCGCTGCTCGGCGGCGCCCTGCTGTTGGGCTACGTACTGCGCCGTCGCCGCAACGCCTGATCCGCATCGCCCCTTCCCGCGCTTCTTCCCTTCGTTTCCGTCGCCTTCAGGCGGCGTCCATCCCGCACGCCCTGCGTGCCAATCCCAAGGAGTCATCATCATGTCCGTCTCGACCAAGAACACCCCCTCCTCCCGCCTGCCGCGCATCGGCGCCATCGGCATCGCCCTGGCCGGTGGCCTGCTGCTGGCTGGCCAGGCCGCCGCGATCCAGCCAATGGCCATCGGTGCCGTGGCGATGAGCGCCGCCGCCGAAGGCAAGTGTGGTGAAGGCAAGTGCGGCGCCAACAAGGCTGCCACCGGCAAGCCTGCCGGCAAGGCCAAGGTGGTCGAAGGCCAGTGTGGCGAAGGCAAGTGCGGCGACGCCTCGTTTGCCCGCACCGACCGAGATCACGACGGCCGGGTCTCGCGTGCCGAGTTCAACGCCGTGGCGGCCAAGCGCGCCGCCGAATTCGACCGCATCGACACCGACCACGACGGCTACATCAGCGAACAGGAAGCGCACGACTACCTGCGCAGTGTCTACACCGCCAACGGCAAGCCGATGCCGAAGGGCCTGTTCTCCCGCGTCAACGACTGATCGTTCCCCACCCGGCGCCGCCCTTGCGGCGGCGCCACTGCCCTGGAGTACCGTCGCATGTCCCTGCCCCTGTCTTCCGCCAGCGCTGGTCTCGGCCTGCGCCGTGGCCTGATCGATGAACTGCTGGCGATGCCGGCCAATGCCATCGACTTCCTCGAAGTGTCGCCGGACAACTGGATCGGGGTTGGCGGTGCCCACGGCGCGGCGCTGCGCCAGTTGAGTGAGCGCCATCGCCTGACCTGCCACGGCCTGTCGCTGTCGCTGGGCGGTCCGGACCCGCTGGATCGCACGCTGCTGGGACAGACGCGCGCCTTCCTCGATCTGCACCAGGTGCAGCTGTACAGCGAACACCTGAGCTACTGCGCCGCCGGCGGCCATGTCTACGACCTGCTGCCGCTGCCGTTCACCACCGAGGCCGTGCACCATGTTGCCGCTCGCATCCGCCAGGTGCAGGACATGCTGGGCCGACGCATCGCCGTGGAGAACATCTCCTACTACGCCGTTGCCGGTGCGGACATGAGCGAGATCGACTTCATCAACGCCGTACTCGCCGAAGCCGACTGCGACCTGCTGCTGGACGTCAACAACGTCTTCGTCAACGCCTGCAACAACGGTTACGACGCCTTCGATTTCCTGGCCCGCGTGCCGGCGCATCGCGTCGCCTCGCTGCACGTGGCCGGCCACTTCGACGAGGACGATGGCTTCAAGATCGATACCCACGGTGCGCCAGTGAAAGGCGTGGTCTGGGCGCTGCTGCGTGAGGCCTATGCACGTGTCGGCGTCCACCCCACCCTGCTGGAGCGCGATTTCAACTTCCCGCCTTTGGCCGAGCTGCTGGCCGAGGTCGAGCAGATCCGCCACGCGCAGGCCGATGTGCTGCTGCCCGAGGTGGCCCATGGCTGAGCCGCTGGCCACCCTGCAGCAGCGCTGGGCCGACCATGTACGCGACCCATCGATGCCCGCGCCTGAGGGCATCGATGCACGGCGGATGGCGGTCTACCGCCGCCTCTGCATCGACAGCCTGGACAGCCTGCTGGCAGGCAGCCTGCCGCGCCTGCAGGCGCAACTGGGTGATGCCTGCTGGCGCGACACCGTGGAGCACTACTACGCGCGGCATGCCTGCCATACCCCACTGTTCCCGCAGATCGCCGGCGAATTCGCCGCGTGGCTGGGCGTGCAGGCAGACCTCGCGCTGCCGGGCTGGGTGGCGGAACTGGCGCATTACGAAAGCACGCAGCAGGCACTGCACATTGAAGCGCGGGACACCGGCCAGCAGCCATTGCATGCGCCACAGGCAGGCAGCGTGCTGGCGCTGTCTCCACTGGTGCGGGTGCTGGGCTACCAGTGGCCTGTGCATGAGGACGCCGGCCAGAACGGCGCGCCTACCGCGATGCCGACGTTGCTGCTGCTGCGACGCCTGGGTGACTTCAGCCTACAGGTGCAGGAACTTTCACCGCTGGCATATGCGCTGCTGTCGGCGTTCGGCGATGACGGCGCCCGTGCGGAAGACGCGCTGCAGGTACTGGCCGATCTGCATGGCGTGGCCGCCGACGAACTACGCACAGCCTGCATTCCGCTGCTGGGCGAGCTGTGCGCGGCCGGCGTGCTGGTTGTGCCGAACGACTGTTGAAGGCGCCGGCCAGCGGCCGGCACTCCCCATTCCTTGGCCGGCCAGAGGCCGGTGCCACCCATTTCCTGATTCGAGGTTTGATCATGGCTGTTTCCAATACGTCCTCCCTGCACGGCTGGCGCCTGTTCGTGGCCATCGCCGTGGTCCTGATCGCATTCGCACTGGCGGCATTCACCCTGCAGCCCGACGTGGTCGAGGGCAGCCGCACGGCGATCCGGGTGACGGCACGCACATCGTTCCTGCTGTTCCTGGCCGCCTTCACCGCCTCCTCGTTCGCCAGCCTGCTGCCCGGCCCGGTCACCCGCTTCCTGTTGCGCGAGCGTCGCATCGTCGGCCTGTCGTTCGCGTTCTCGCACCTGCTGCATGCGGTGGCGATCACCGCCTTCGGCATCCTCAACCCCGCGTTCTGGCCGGCGCGCTCGGCCCTGGCCAACCTGCCGGGCACGATCGGCTATGTAGCCATCCTCGCCCTGGCCATCACCTCGCATCGTGGCATCGCCCGCCGCATGGGCCCCACCGCGTGGCGTCGCCTGCACGTGACCGGCATGTGGATCATCGCCGCAGTGTTCACCTATTCGTACTTCAAGCGCGTGCCCGGCAACTTCGGGTACGCGGTGCCCTCCGCGTTGCTCTTCACCGCTGTCGTGGTGCGCGCGATCGCCAAGCGGGCGCAGTCGCTGCGGCGCAATGCGCATGCGCGGCCGCCGCTGCGGAGTTCTTGAGGAGGCGGTTACCTGTAGAGCCGAACCCATGCTTGGCTGCCTCTGGTTCAGCCGAGCATGGGCTCGGCTCTACAGAGGGATCCCAGCACGATAGACAGCGAATTCCTCGCGGAAAGGGATCTGACCCCACTTCAGATCACGGGGCGCGGCGCAGGGTGATCAGGGTGATTTCCGAAGGCACGCCGATGCGTGCCGGGAATCCGGCCCACAGGCCAGCGCCATTGCTCACGTACAGGGTCATCCCGTCCACCTCGTAGCGGCCGGAGACGTAGCCGCCGTTCGCCCGCTTCACCAGCTGGTCCATGCCGATGATCTGCCCCCCGTGGGTATGCCCGGACAACTGCAGCTTCACGCCGCGCGCGGCCGCCTCACGCGCATTGCGTGGGCGATGATCGAGCAGGATCACCGGTGCGGACGGATTGGCACCGGCCAACGCGGCATCCAGATCCGGCAACGGCAGGCCGTAGCGTGCCGCCACCGGGTCGGTGACACCGGCGATGGTCAGCGCCGCATCACCGCGTCGTACCTGCAGGTGGCTGTTCTCCAGCACCTGCATGTGCAGCGTGCGGAACGCCTGCATCCAGTCCTGGTACTGCGCGTAGTACTCGTGGTTGCCAGTGATGGCGATGACGCCATCCGGAGCCTGCAGATCGGCCAACGGTCGCGCGTCGTCGCGGCGGGCCTCGACGCTGCCGTCGATCAGATCGCCAGTGATCACGATCAGGTCCGGCTTCAGCGCGTTGCTCTCGGCCACCACCCTGCGCACCCACTCGCCGGTCAGCAGACGGCTGGCGTGGATGTCGGTCAGCTGCAGCACGCGATAGCCGTCGAATGCGGCCGGCAGATCCTTGATTGCCACGTCGATCTGCCGGGGCTTGGGTACGGCCATGCCCTGGCTGATCCCATAGCCACTCACAAGCAGGGCCAGCAGGCCGGCCAGCGGCCGCAGCTGCGGTGCACGCAGGGCCGATACCATGCGCGGCCAACGCAGCAGGCGCGAAACCAGCAGGCCGGCGTCCAGTACCAGCATCACCAACGCCAGCAGCAGCACGGCAGTGGAGCAGGTCGCCAACAGGGCGATCGCCATTTTCGGAATTTCCGGCGACGCCATCGTGCCCCAGAAGGTGGCCACGATGCGCAGCTGCACGGCCACGGCCACCACCAGCAGCGACAGCACGACCTTCAACCCGATGGGCATGCGCAGAGGCCAGAACAGGCGCCAGGCCACATACAGGCCCATCAACAAACCGATCGTACTCAGCACTGCAACCATCCATGACAGAAAGCGGGCCCGCCATGGTGACGGCTGCGGGCCATGTTGTGTAGAGCCGCGCCATGCTGCGCTGCTTTGAATGTAGAGCCGAGCGCATGCCCGGCTACATCCGCGGAGCCGAGCATGGGCTCGGCTCTACAACGGCTGGTCGAGGCGCTCCAACCGCAGGCGGGCGATGCGGCGCTTTTCCATCGCCAGCACGGTGATGCGCACGCCGGCCACGTCCACCGCATCACCGATGTCCGGCAGGCGACCCAACTGTTCCAGCACCAGGCCGGAGATGGTCAGGTAGTCGGTACTGCGCGGCAGCGACACGCCGGCCAGTCTCTGCAGGTCGTCCAGGGTCAAGGCACCATCGGCCTCCCACTGGCCTTCCCCCTGCGCGACCACGCCATAGCGTTCGTCCTGGGTATCGACCAGATCACCAGCAATCGCCGCCAGCAGGTCGTTGGCCGTCACCAGGCCTTCCACGCTGCCGTACTCGTCCACCGCCACCGCCAACGGCACCGGATGCTGGCGGATCAGTTCCAGGGCCTGCAGCGCACTGGCGCTGGACAGCACGTACTGAGGCTCGCGCAGGTTGCCTTCCAGCTGCAGCGACCTGCCCTGCAGCAGGTCGGCCAGCAGGTCGCGGCTCTGCACCACGCCGCGCAGGCTGTCCAGATCACCATCGCCAACCAGCAGGCGGGTGTGCGGCGATGCCACCAGGCGTGCCACCACGTCGTCCTGTCCACGCGCCAGGTCGATCCACTGTACGTCGGCGCGCACGGTCATCACGCTCGACACCGGGCGATCCGCCAGCCCCAGCACGCTGCGGATCATCTCGTGTTCGGCCGGCTGCAGGCGTTCCCCGGCATCCACAGGTTCGTCCGCGCCGTCCTCATCGTGGCCATTGGCCGGACGCGCGCCGAGCATGCGCAGCACCGCATCGGCAGTGCGCTGGCGGAACGGCTGGCGGCGCTCGTTGCGCTCGCGGTTGAAACGTACCCACTGGTTGAATGCCTCGACCAGGATCGAGAAGGCGATGGCCGCGTACAGGTAGCCCTTCGGGATCTTGTAGCCCAGGCCCTCGGCCACCAGGCTGAAACCGATCATCAGGAGGAAGCCCAGGCACAGCACCACCACCGTGGGATGCTTGTTGACGAAGCGGGTCAGCGGCTTGCTGGCCACCAGCATCAATGCCATCGCGATGGTCACCGCGGCGTACATCACGCCCAGGTTGTCGACCATGCCGACCGCAGTGATCACCGAGTCCAGCGAGAACACCGCATCGAGTACCACGATCTGTGCCACGACCATCGCGAAGCTGGCGTAGACCTTCTTGCCATTGTCCTCATGCTGGCGGCCTTCCAGCCGCTCGTGCAGCTCCATGGTGCCCTTGAACAGCAGGAACAGGCCGCCGCCCAGCAGGATCAGGTCACGCCCGGAGAAACTGTGGTCGAAGAGCGTCAGCAGTGGCTCGGTCAGCTTCATGATCCACGCCAGCGCCGCCAGCAGCACCAGCCGCATCAGCAGGGCCAGCGCCAGGCCGATCACGCGCGCGCGGTCGCGCTGGTGCGGCGGAAGCTTGTCGGCAAGGATCGCGATGAACACCAGGTTGTCGATGCCGAGAACGATCTCCAGCACGACCAGGGTTGCAAGGCCCATCCATATCGAGGGGTCAGCCAACCATTCCATTTCAGGTCCGTTTCGTCAGTAGGTAAGGGAAAAAAGCGACCACTCAGTCAGCGTCCTGTGCCTGCGCCGGGTCATGCCCGAGCAGGTCGCCGGGCGTGCACTGCAGCTCGCGGCAGATCGCATCAAGGGTGGAAAAGCGGATGGCGCGCGCCTTGCCGGTCTTCAGGATCGACAGGTTCGCCAAGGTGATGTCGATGCGCCCGGCCAGTTCGGACAAGGTCATGCCCCGTTCCTGCAGCATGCGGTCCAGGGTGATGACGATCGCCATCAGATGACACCGTCGAGGTCATCGCGCATCGCCGCACCCACGGCAAACACGCGTGCCAGCACGAACAGCATCAGCACCGCGACCAGGCCGGTGATCGACATGCCCCCGCCCACCTCCATCCAGGTGAAGTCCGGCCCCATCCAGGCCGCGTAGGCACCGATCAGGATCGACAGCAGTTCCATCGCCAGCATCAGCCACGCCATGCGTTGCAGGCGCTGCGCATTGGCATGGGTGAACGGCCGCTCGCGCGCCGCCGACTTCAGCAGCCTCAGCAGATGGCGCAGGAACAGCAGGCACAGCACCAGCAGCGCGATGATCGCGCCCAGGCCCAGGCAGAAGTGCAGGAACAGATCATTGCCATGCGTGGCGACAGCCGCAGCGTCATGCACGCTGTCGAGCAGCCAGCGACGGTCGTGGGCGACCAGCGGCACCGCTAGCAGTGCGGCCAGGATGCCCAGCCAGCACATCGCCCGCACGGCCTGTACGGCGGCCTGGGCCAGGGTGAACAAGCCTCGCGCGGGTCTGGCGCGGGCGGGACGAGCGGTCAAGCGGCCTCCGGCATTGGGGTGGCCTCGCCGCCCCGAAGTGGATTTATCGATAAACGATATACCACATCCCGCGTGAAAGGCTGAATCGCAAGCCTGCCCCTTCCGTCGGTCAGGGCCCGGGCGCAGCGGGCTCCAGCATCGCTTCACCGGGCGTGGCCGAGGCCATCGCCTGCACGCCGGCCTCGGCCGCCTGCCGCGTGACCAGCCGGAAGCGCACCTGCAGCTTGGCCTGCCCCGGCGTGGCCCAGCCGTACTGGATCGCCACCTGATCAGCCGACAGCGGCCCGCGGCCCGGCAACGAGCGTACCTGCAACGGCTTTGGTGCCGCCTGCACCAGCCGCGCGAACCCCTTCTGCACCACCGCCGCCTCGGCCTTCTCCGCATACACCGAGCAGGTGCCATCGTCGGCCCAGCTGACCGCATAGCGCCCGCTGGCCAGCGGCACCATCCAGGCCACACCCGGCTGGCCCTGCAGCAACGTTGCAGCCTCGGCGGGCTGCAGCGGTGACAGCCCGTTGGATTCCATCAGCGACTGCAACCGTGCTGGCGCGCCGATGTGCTGCATGCAGGCGGTATCGAACAGCTCGCTGAAGGGATCCTGCGCCGGGGCCTTGGCCTTGGGCGTACGCGCGGGTTGCGCCACCGCCAGGGTGGGCAGCAGGGCCAAAGCCAGCCAGAAGAACGCAGGACGCATCGGGATTCCACGCTACGGAAAACAGCAGGGAGGATGGCAAAGGCCTGGCGCGCCGCGCAATGGCCGCGATGGCCACCAGCCTCCCGCTGCCGGGTCAGACTGCCATTTCACCCTGGTCCTCGCCATCCCAATAGTGGATGCGGCTGGCGCGCACGTGAATCAGTACCAGCCCCGGTGTATCCACGCCCTGCTCGAACCAGCGCTCAAGATCCTTCACCCAGTGCGCGCGCATCACAGCGCGATCGCGAACCAGCGCCGCCCTTCCCTGCACGTGCACGAACAACGGCGGCTTGCCCAGCAGTGACCTGCTGCCGGAAAAACCCAGCGCAACGGCGGGGTCAGCCTCAATCTCGTGCACCATGTCGGTGTCTTCTGTGGTGAAGAACCAGCTGTCACCGTCGTAGTCCACGTCACCGTTGTTGCTCATCGGACGACCGGCAATTTCTCCGCCGGCGCGGGTCTGCAGCATGGTGAAATCGATGTCGGCCATCTTCTTGGCCAGTTCGGGCAGTGTGAGCTGGGTCATGGTGTCGTCCTTCATCAAGTGAAATCCCAGCGTCTGCGCAGAGTGGTGACCGAAGCGTGGAAGGTCAATGTCGGCTTCTTCACAGAAAGCGAGATAGGGCGCGTGGCGCGTGCGTGACGCGCTGCTCACCACCCCACCTGCGTTTGCAGCAGCTGCACGCCCCATCGCGCGCCGGGCGATCCTGCAGACGCTGCGACGGGTGCATGCACGCATTGGCTGACGCGTGCCATCAGCGCGTGATGCGACCGCCACCCGCGACCCGTACCCGATCGCGCCCCTGCGCCTTGGCCCGGTACATGGCCGCATCGGCGGCACGCAGCAGGGTGCGCCAGCCCAGCGCGTCGGTGCCGCCCTCGGCCACGCCGAAACTGGCGGTCACCCGCAGCACGGTGCCACCGGCCAGCGCGATGTCCATCTGCTGCAGGGCCAATCGCAATGACTCGGCCAGCTGGCGGCCACCGGCCAGATCACCGTCGGCCAGCAGCACCAGGAACTCCTCACCACCATAGCGGGCGATGCTGTCGCTGCGGCGCAGGTGGTGCTGCAGCAACTGCGCCACCTGCACCAGCACTTCGTCGCCGGCTTCATGGCCATGGCCATCGTTGATCGCCTTGAAGCGATCCACATCCAGCAGGATCACCACGGCGCTTGCATCGCCTCCGGCGTGTCTCTGCTGCACCACCTCATCCAGCGCGCGCCTGTTCAACAGTCCGGTCAGCTCGTCGGTGCCGGCGAGCTGGCGCAGCTCGCTGGTCAGTGCCGAGCGCTCGCGCGATTTCTCACGCAGTACTTCGATGGCGTCGAACAGGCGCTGCATCTCGGCCAGCGGATGGGTGACATGCTGCTCCGGGCCAGGTGCATCCGTGGCGAGCTGGATCACCTGCTTCTGCGCCTGCAGCAGTGGCTGCAGGATCTGCAGGTGGGCGATGCGCAGGGCCACGCCCAGCACCACCAGCGTGCCCAGCGCGGTCGCCACCAGCACAGCCAGGCGCATGGCCTCGCGGTTGCGGGTGCGTTCGTAGCGGGCGATGGACACGCTCAGGTAGCCATCACGCAGGGCTTCCAGCGACTGCAGGGTAGGCACGTAGCGCGTGGTGAACTCGGCAGCGGTCCACGGCGGTGGTACACCACGGCGGCCATCCTCGATCAACTGCTCGATCATCGGCAGCGATTCGCCGAAGAACTGCCGTCGTGCCATGTCCCAGTGCCATGACAGTTCCGCGTCGCTGCGGAACACCGACTCATGGCTGCCCGCCAACCGCCACAGCTCCAGCAGGCGGCCCTCGGTCTGCAGTGCAGCGCGTGCCTGCTCCTCGCGCCATGCCCCCGGTACCGCGACCGGCGCCATCACGTTCGAGGCCAGGCGGCCGCCATGTTCGCGAAGATCGATCAGCACCTGGCCCTGCGTCGCCGGAATCGCCGCTTCACGGTCGGCGCTGACCAGCACGTTGATCTGTGCCGAGGTCAGCAGGTGCAGGCGATCAACCACGGCGAACATGCCACTGATCGCACGCTCCACCGCCTCCACCCGGCGCGCATCGTGCGGTTGCGCCACCACCCGGTCCACCGCAGCCCGCGCCGACTGCAGGCGACGTTGCGCGTCGGCCAGCAGGCCACGCTCATCCAGCACGCCCGGGTCGTTCTTGAATACGGTCTCCAGCTGCAGCATGGCGGTGTCGACCCGCTTGCGCGCGGCCGCCAGCTGCGCGGCCAGCCGCGCCTGTTCGGCGGCGTCGGCCGGGTCAGCCCCCAGCAGGCTGTTGGCCGGACCGCGCTCGGCCGAAGCCAGGTTGGCGAGATCGAAGGTCTGCCGCAGCTGGCGCAGGCTGGCCAGGTTGTCTTCGGCGCCGGTGTAGCGCAGCGTGCCCTGGACCAGGGCGATGGCCATCAACGGCAGCGTGCACACCACGAACAACCCAGCCAGGATCCAGACCCAGGTCCGCAACCTGATGGGCGATGCCTTGCCGGCCATGCAGAATTCCCCTGAAGTGCGGCTCACTGTAGCGAGCGGCTCCGGCGGCGCCAAGCCAGCGCCGTACGATCCGCCGGGGTGGATATAGCGCAGCGCGCGCGAACGCGCCGACAACGCCGGCGCCCCCCGTCCAGCCGGTCAGATGCGACAGGTCACGCCGGGTCAGATCCAGCGCTGGTCGACCAGCTCGCGCTTCACGTAGGCATAGAATACCGGCGCCGCCACCAGGCCGGGCAGGCCAAACGCCGCTTCCATCACCAGCATGGCCAGCAGCAGCTCCCAGGCACGGGCCTGGATTTCCCCGCCGACGATGCGTGCATTGAGGAAGTATTCCAGCTTGTGGATCACGATCAGGTACAGCAGCGCGGCCACGGCCACGTAGAACGAGACCGACAGCGCGACGATGGTGATGATGGTGTTGGAAATGATGTTGCCCACCACCGGCAGCAGGCCGGCAATGAAGGTGATCAGCACCAGCGTCTTGGACAGCGGCAGGTGCACGCCGAACAGCGGCAGCACGCCCAGCAGGAAGATCGCCGTGAACACGGTGTTGAGCAGCGAGATCTTCACCTGTGCGAACACCACCTGGCGGAACGCGGTGGCCAGGCGGCTGGTGCGGCCGATCAGCTCCTGCGCCAGCGGTCCCATCTGTGGCAGCGGCAGTTCGTCGTACAGCGCGATCATCGCGCCCAGCACCATGCCGATCAGTACCCGTACGCCAATCTGCACCGCCGAGGTACCGGCCACGCCCAGCTGGCGCTGGTGCTCTGCCGCCCAGTCGTTCAGCGCCGTGCGCAGCGCGGGCATGTCCTCGGGAATGTAGGGCTGCAGCAGCACCGGCACCTGGTGCCGCGAGCTGTTGAGGATATCCATCAGATGGCCCAGCAGCGCATCCGGGCCACCGGTCTCGGTGCGGAAGAACGAGGCCACGCCGATGCCGGCCAGCACCAGCGCGCTGATGATGACCGCGGACAGCACGATGACCGCAATCGCCCGCGCCCGTCCCGGCGGCAGCTTGCCTTCCACGGTGGACGCCAGCACATGGGTCAGCTGGAACACCAGCAGGCCCGACAGCAGGGTCACCACCAGGCCGAGCTTCAGCGCCAGCCACATGCCCAGCAGCATCATCAGCCAGGCCGCGATCCTCGGAACGGGGGGCTTGGGCTGGGCAACGAGGGCGTCTTGCATGGGGGCACGTCCGGGCGGGGTGGCCCATGGTAGAGGATTGGCGACGACGATTCCGCGTGCAGGATGAACGGCCGTCTGGCAGAGCGTGCAGGGGCCTGCGGCCTCGACGCGTCACCCTCACTCGCCGTAGCTGGCGGTGTTCTTGCCCTGCCGTTTGGCGTGGTAGAGCGCACGGTCGGCCAAGGCCAGCCAATCCTCCACGCTGCCGCCGCGCGGCGTGGCGGCAATGCCGATGCTCACGCTGAACTCCACCCCTGGCGTAGCCTGCCGCGCCGCTTCGAGCAGGTGCAGGCGGACCCGCTCGGCTACGTGCATCGCATCCACGGGCGCGCAGTCGTGCAGCAGCACGACGAACTCATCGCCGCCCAGGCGCGCCGGTGTATCACCGGGCCGGGCGAAGGCACGCAGGGTCGAGGCGATGTGCCGCAGTACTTCATCACCAGCGCGGTGCCCGTGCGAATCATTGATGCGCTTGAAGTCATCCACATCGAGCATCAACAGGCAGGCAAAGCCGCCCTGCCCCTGCGCCTTGTCCAGCGCCTGCTGCGCACGCAGGATCAGGAAGCCGCGATTGGCCAGTTCGACCAGCGGATCCATCCGGCTCAGGCGCTGCAGCTGGCGGTTCTGCGACTTCACCCGACGCGCCAGCTGCCAGCTGAGGATGCTGAGCCCGATGCCATAGACGAACAGGAACGGCACGCTGAGCACGATCGTGCGTTGCGACGACACGGGTTGGTAAGGAAACCCGAGCGCCCACCAGGTGAGCGCGAAGCCCACCACCAGAGCCAGCGTGGCCCGCATCGCCAGGCGCACGCCGCCGGCCGCGATCTTGTCGGCCACCAGCAGTGCGGCGAACAGTGCACTGGGCACTGCGCTCAAGCCCATGAACGCGATCCAGCCGCCGCCGAACAAGGAGTCGGCCACCATGCAGCGGAACTGGACCGCGGCTGGCTTGCGCGAGCGTTGGGTCAGCACCAGCGCCAGCGCCGGCCACGCCAGCGCATTGAGCAGCAACAGGACCCAGGGCAGCGGCCCATCCTGGCGCTCCAGCATGATCGAGGCGATGGGAATCGCGCCCAAGCCATTGCCCACGAAGCGCATCCAGCCGATGCGCCGTGCCGCGCCGACGCCTTCGACCGCGACCTCCGTCGAGTCAGTCAAGAACGGCATTGCCGACCCCCCTGCGCGATCGCACGTTCCACCCCGGCCCCTGCCGGGCTGCCAGTCGTGAGTCTGACAGCTTTACGTCAATTCGGGATCAAGGACTCGAACCTGCAGCGTCCCTGGCCTCACCTGGGCCCAGGCGCCGCCGTCGACCCCCGCACCATCAGGCTGAAATCCAGCGTCTGCTGCAGCGGCACATCCGCGTGTTCGATGATGGCAAGCAGCAGGTTGACCGCGCGCTCACCGATTTCCCGCATCGGCTGCCTGATCGTCGTCAGCGGCGGCGTGAGGTAGCGCGAGGAGGCCAGATCGTCAAAGCCGACGATGGACAGCTCGTCCGGCACGCGGATGCCCCGGTCGCGGCAGGCCGCCAGCGCACCCAGCGCCATCTGGTCGCTGAAGCAGAAGACTGCGGTCGGTGCCGACGCATCGGCCAGCAGCGCCACGACCGCGGCATGCCCGGATTCCACCGAAAAGTCGCCCGGCACCACGCTCAGCTTGCGCAGGCGGCCGCGCGCCTTGCCGGCTGCCCGCACCCCCTCCAGACGTTGCTGGTGCAGAGGATTATCCGGCGGCCCGCCGACCACGGCGATCCGTTCATGGCCCAACGCGTACAAATGCTCCATGACAGCGTGTGCAGCGGCGGCATTGTCGATGTGCACACTGGGCAGGCCCAGCGCGGGGTCGAACTCGCATCCGTTGACCACCGGCGCAGCAGCTCCCCTCTGCTGGACAATCTCGCGCGCCGTCGGTGGCAGGCGATGGCCGAGCACGATCATGCCGTCGGCCTCGTTGCGCCGGAGCATCTGCGCGTAGCGCTCCTCGCGGTCGGGTTGGTCCTGGGTATCGCCCAGCAGCACCGCATAGCCGACAGCCTGTGCGGCGTCTTCCGCCCCCTGCAGGATCTGGGCGAAGAACGGGTTGGCGATATCCGGCACCGTGACCAGGATCTTGCCGCTGCGCTGGGTCTTGAGCGTGCGCGCGACCGTATTGGGCACGTAGCCCAGCGCTGCGGCGGCCTGCTCGATGCGTGCGCGCGTCGCCGGCAGCACCTTGTCCGGCCGCGAAAGTGCACGTGACACGGTGCCGGCAGAGACGCCGACGTGCTTTGCAATGTCGTAGATGGTGGCCATGGCGTTAGTTCTCCTGCCCGCTGTGCACTGCACAACAGGTCCTGCGTATGCCCCTGCTAGGATAATGCAATCGATTGCATCGAGGGCGAATCACGTTGAAGACGCTCAAGGGTCCAGCGCTGTTCCTGGCGCAGTTCATCGGCGACACAGCTCCTTTTGATCGGCTGGACACGCTGGCCGGCTGGGCCGCGGGCCTGGGCTATTCTGGCGTACAAGTGCCGACCAGCGCGCCCCACCTGTTCGACCTGGCCGAGGCCGCACGCAGCCAGGCGTACTGCGACGACCTTGCCGGCATGCTGGCCGGGCATGGCGTACAGATCACCGAACTGTCCACCCACCTGCAGGGGCAGCTGGTCGCCGTCCATCCCGCCTATGACAGCCTGTTCGACGGATTCGCACCGCCGGAAAAGCGCGGCGACCCGGCCGCGCGCCAGGCCTGGGCAGTGGAGCAGCTGCTGCTGGCAGCCAAGGCCAGCCAGCGGCTGGGACTGACCGCACACGCCACCTTCTCCGGCGCACTGGCCTGGCCGTACTTCTATCCCTGGCCGCAGCGCCCACCCGGCCTGGTGGAAGAGGCCTTCGCCGAACTCGGCCGGCGCTGGCGCCCGATCCTCGATGCCTTCGATGACTCCGGCGTGGACCTGTGCTTCGAGATCCACCCCGGCGAGGACCTGCACGACGGCGCGACCTTCGAGCGCTTCCTCGACGTGGTCGACCATCATCCGCGCGCGAAGATCCTGTACGACCCCAGCCACCTGCTGCTGCAGCAGATGGATTACCTCGGTTTCATCGACCGCTACCACGCGCGCATCGGCATCTTCCACGTCAAGGACGCGGAGTACCGCGCCAGCGCCAGCAGTGGCGTGTATGGCGGCTACCAGGACTGGATCGATCGCCCGGGCAGGTTCCGCTCACTCGGCGACGGCCAGATCGACTTCAAGTCGATCTTCTCGAAGTTCGCGCAGTACGACTTCCCCGGCTGGGCGGTACTGGAATGGGAGTGCTGCCTGAAACACCCGGAGGACGGCGCACGCGAGGGCGCGGCCTTCATCCGCGACCACATCATCCGCGTGACCGAACGCGCCTTCGACGACTTTGCCGACAGCGGCACCGACGCTGCATCACTGCACCGCATGCTGGGACTCTGAGCCGATACCGCCCCGGGAGGGCAAGCCATGACGCACGCCATGTCGCGCTTGGGCGCGATGATGTTTCTGCAGTTCTTCATCTGGGGAGCGTGGTTCGTGACCTTGGGCACCTACCTGGTGCAGGGCCCGCTGCAGGCCAGCGCCAGCCAGGTGGCGACGGCCTTCCTCAGCCAGTCCATCGGCGCCATCGTCGCACCCTTCCTGGTTGGCCTGATTGCAGATCGCTACTTCGCCGCGCAGCGCATCCTTGCGGTCCTGCACCTGGCCGGCGCAGTACTGCTTTGGATGGCCTCCACAGCGGACAGCTTCAGCACGTTCTCCGCCTGCGTGATGGGCTACATGCTGCTGTTCATGCCGACGCTGGCGCTGGCCAACAGCGTGGCAATGCGGCACATGCAGTCGCCGGAGAAGCAGTTCCCGCTGGTGCGCGTGGCCGGCAGCGTCGGCTGGATCGTGGCCGGTGTGCTGATCGGCTGGCTGGGCTGGGAACAGGCGCATCGGCTCGAACTCACCTTCCAGATGGCGGCGGTGGCATCACTGGTGCTGGGGCTGTACGCGTTCACCCTGCCGCACACGCCGCCGCTGGCGAAGCAGCGCGATGCCGGCCTCGGGCAGATCCTGGGGCTGGATTCGCTGCGGTTGCTGAAGTCGCGCGCGTACCTGGTGTTCTTCCTGGCCTCCATCGCCATCTGCATCCCGCTGTCGTTCTACTACAACTTCACCAACCCGTACCTCAATGACCTGGGCGTGCGCGGCGCTGCGGGCCTGCAGTCGCTGGGCCAGGTGTCCGAAGTGCTGCTGATGCTGGCGATGCCATTCCTGTTCGTGCGGCTGGGGGTGAAGACGATGCTGGCGGTGGGCATGGCTGCGTGGGTGCTGCGCTATGCCCTGTTCGCCTTCGGTGATGCCGGTAGCGGCTTCTCGCTGCTGGTGATCGGCATCGTGCTGCACGGCATCTGCTACGACTTCTTCTTCGTCACCGGCCAGATCTACACCGATGCGCATGCCGGCCCCGACGCGCGCAGCAGCGCGCAGGGCTTCATCACCCTGGCGACCTATGGCGTGGGCATGCTGATCGGCACCTTCCTGTCCGGTGCGGTGGTGGAGCACTTCACCACGGCGGCGGGACCTGACTGGCAACAGATCTGGCTGTTCCCGGCCGGTGTCGCGCTGGTCGTGCTGATCGCCTTCCTGCTGCTGTTCCGCGACCGGCCGCTGGTCGCAGCCGCACCGTCTGCGTCCCGAGGAATCCAGTAGATGGCGACGCTTGGAATCGCCATCGTCGGCACCGGTATGATTGGCGCCGTGCATCGTCGCGCGGCGCTGTTGGCCGGTGCGCAGATCCGCGGCGTGGCCGCCTCGTCCGCGCAGCGTGCACATGAGGTCGCGCAGTCCTGGAATGTCCCGCGCGCCTATCGGGACATCGACGAGGTCATCGCCGATCCGCAGGTGCAGGTCGTGCACGTCTGTACGCCCAATCATCTGCACCGGCCGATGGCACAGGCCGCATTGGAAGCCGGCAAGCACGTCATCTGCGAGAAGCCGCTGGCCACCTCGCTGGAAGATGCACAGGCGTTGGCTGCGCTGGCGGCCTCGCGCGGCCTTGTGGCCACGGTCCCCTTCGTCTACCGCTACCACCCGGTGGTGCGCGAGGCGCGCGCACGCATCGCACACGGCGAGCTGGGGCCTCTGCACCTGATCCACGGGAGCTACCTGCAGGACTGGCTGCTGGACCCGGCCAGCAACAACTGGCGCGTGGATCCGGCACTGGGCGGTACGTCGCGCGTGTTCGCCGACATCGGCTCGCACTGGTGCGACCTGGTGGAATGGATCAGCGGCGAGCGCTTCGCCGAGGTCAACGCGGCGTTCGAGACGGTGATCGCCGAACGCGGCGCCATCACCGGTCAGAGCTTCAGCACGCCCACAGCCAGCGACGCGATGCAGACGGTCACCAGCGAAGACGTGGCCGCGGCGATGTTCAGGACCGGTGCCGGCACACTGGCGTCATTGACGGTCAGCCAGGTCTCCGCAGGACGCCACAACCGCCTCTGGTTCGAGATCGACGGTGCCAGGGCCAGCGTGGCCTTCAACCAGGAGGATGCCGAGCGGCTGTGGATCGGAAGACCTGGCCAGCGCGAGGAGATCTTCGTGCGCGGTCCTGGTGCAGGCGGTGTCGAACAACGGCGGCTGTCGGTGCTGCCGGCCGGTCACGCGCAGGGCTACGGCCAGTGCTTCGAGGCGTTCATTGCCGACAGCTATCGCGCCATCGACGGCGAACGGCCCGAGGGCCTGCCCACTTTCAACGACGGCGTGCGCTCGGCACGGATCGTCGACCGCGTCATCGCATCGGCCAGGACGCGTGCCTGGACCACCATCGATTGAATCCCGGGAGGAACGCCTGATGAAAACCCCTGTCCGCAGAGCCGCAGCCCTCGCACTCCTGCTGCTCACGGCACTGCCCGGCCTCGCCAGCGAAGCCGTCGCCGCGCAGAAGCCCATCGCAGTGCAGATGTACTCACTGCGCAATGCCGGATCGCTCGACCAGCAGTTGAAGATCGTTCGCGACGCGGGCGTGCACGCGGTGGAAACGGTGGGGACCCAGGGCGTCAGCGCCAGCGAACTCAAGCAGTTGCTGGACAGGTATTCGATCAGGGCGATCTCCTCGCACGTTGCGCTGGCCGAGCTGCGCAGAGACCTGGACGGCGTGGTGGCCTTCAACCGATCGATCGGCAACGCCACGCTGGTGGTGCCCTACCTGGACGCGAAGGACCGGCCCACCGATGCCGCAGGCTGGACCGCACTGGGCCAGGAGCTGGGCCGGCTTTCCAAACAGGTTCGGGCCAAGGGCATGCGCCTGGCCTACCACAACCACGACTTCGAGCTGGTCGACTTCAACGGAAGGACCGGCCTGGAACTGCTGTTCGCTGCTGCCGGCCCCGACCTGCAGACCGAACTGGACCTGGCCTGGGTGGCGCGCTCCGGACACGACCCGGCGGTGATGCTGGGCAAGTTCCGTGACCGCCTGTTCGCGGTGCACGCCAAGGACAATGCGCCCAAGGGCCAGGCCCAGGACGAAGGTGGATTCGCCGCCGTCGGCCAGGGCGTGCTGGACTGGAACGCGATCCTGCCAGCCGCGGCCGCCGCGGGCGTGCACTGGTACATCCTCGAACACGACCAACCGCGTGATCCGGCCAAGGTGATCCAGACCGGTGCGGACTACCTGCGTGAACACCTGACCGTCAGCCCGCACGCCAGCGCACAACGCTAGCCCGCGAAGGAGCCCCGCTTGAAGACGATGCTGAAACTGGCTGTGATGCTCTGTGGCGCGACGCTTGCCACCACTGCCTGGTGCAAGGACGATCCTGCCGCCGGCGCCAAGCTCTACAGCGCGAACTGCATGGCCTGCCACGGCGCTGATCGCGCCGGCATGCCGGGTGCGTTCCCGGCGCTTACCGACGTCAGCAAGCGGTTGGATCCCGCGCAGATCAAGGACAAGATCAGGAAGGGCGGCGGACTGATGCCGCCCTTTCCCCAGCTTTCGCAGCAGGAAATCGACGACATCGCCAGTTACCTGGCGAAGTAGCCAGGTGGGATCAGAGTTCCCGCACCCAGATGTTGCGGTAGCTGACCCTGGAATCATGCTCCTGCAGATAGAGCGGCGCACACGCGTGGGGTGAGTACGACGGTGCGCCGATGTACTCGGTCTTCCCCGCCAGCACGGTGTCATCCTGCACCAGCACGCCGTTGTGCAGCACCGTGATGCGCGCAGGCGAGACAAGCCCGCCGCCTGGCGAGAAGCGCGGTGCCTTCCAGATGATGTCGTAGGCCTGCCACTGGCCCGGCGCGCGCGAGGCGTTCACCAGCGGCATGGCCTGCTTGTAGATGGAGCCGGCCTGGCCGTTGGCATAGGTGGGGTTGTTGTAACTGTCGAGCACCTGCAGCTCGTAGAGTTCCTGCAGGAAGATGCCGCTGTTGCCCCGGTTCTGGCCGTCGAAACCCTTTGTTTCGGTGGGTGTAAGCCATTCGACATGCAGCTGGACATCGCAGAAGCGTTGCCGGGTGCGGATGCCCTTGCTGCCCGGCACCACGGTCATCGCGCCGTCCGCGATCTTCCAGGGCACACGCCCACCCTGCTCCGCCTCCCATGCGGAGGCATCCTTGCCATCGAACAGCACGATCGCGTCGGATGGTGCCCTGCCCGGGGGCGTCGCCACGACCGCGGGCACAGGGGTCCATACCTCGGTCTTCTTCGGATCGCGTGCAGGATCGGCAGCGTCCTGTGCGAGGGCTGGTGCAGCGGCCAGTACGCCGGCCACGATCAGCAGCGGCCTGGTCATCATCGTGCGCTCCATCAGCTGGTACCCCACGCAGGCGTACCTGGGACATAGGCCAGGTCGCCTTCGTAGCGACCCGGCACGGCGACGTACTGCAGCACCCCGGTCGCGCCGACCTTGGAGGTGAAGAAGCCGAAGATGGCCAGCTGCTTGATCATCGTGAAGTAATGCGGCATGGCCTCGCCTTCCTCGGGAGTGCCGGTCTCGGTCACGTCAGCGTTGCGTGCCTTGGCTTCGGCGTCCAACGTTCGCAGCAACCCGGTGCGGGCTTCCGGTGTGAGCGATACGAAGCGGCCGCCGGCGCGTCTGTCGATATCGGCCAGGCCGGCGCGGAACGTCGCCTGCTGCCGGGCGGTGTAGCAGTCGCTGACGAACGTCGCCATGAACGCACCGGCGCCCGCGTCCTTCGCCCCGGGTGTCCTGGTCCGCGGCAGGATGGTCTCGGCGATCTCGTCCAGCGTGCCGATTTCGGCATCGGAGAACGCGGCCATCGCGCCCGCCGCTGGCGCTTTGCCATGCACCAGCGCCGGCAACCCGACCATCGCCGCACCGGTGGCGGCCACGATCATCTTCAACAGTTCGCGACGATCCATCACAGGTTCCCCGCTTTCAGTTCGCGCACGGCATGATCGGCGGCCCGCGCGGTCAGCGCCATGTAGGTCAGCGACGGATTCACGCAGGCGCTGGAGGTCATGCAGGCGCCGTCGGTCACATAGACGTTGGGCGCATCCCAGACCTGGTTGTGTGCGTTCAATACGGAGCTCCTGCGGTCACGTCCCATCCGCGCCGTTCCCATTTCATGGATGCCCTTGCCCGGGGCGTAATCGTTGTCGTGCATCTTCACGTCCTTGACGCCGGCCGCTTCCAGCATCTCGGCAGCATCTGCGGCCATGTCCTTGCGCATGGCCAGTTCGTTGGCACGCATCGCAACGTCCATCGCCAGCACCGGCAACCCCCACTTGTCCTTGCGCTCGCGGTCCAGGCGGATCGTATTGTCGTGGTGCGGCAGCATCTCACCGAAACCGGTCATGCCGATGCGCCAGTCACCGGGCACGGTCAGCGCTTCCTTCAGGTCGGCGCCGATGTTCAGTTCGGCGATCTCGCGCGACCAGCCAGTACGGCTGGCACCGCCCTGGTAGCCGAACCCGCGCAGGTAGGCGCGCTTGTCGGCAGCGACGTTGCGGAACCGCGGAATATAGAAACCGCAGGGGCGGCGGCCGAAGTAGTACTTGTCCTCATAGCCCTCGACCCGGCCCGAAGCACCCGCACCGAAGTGGTGGTCCATCACGTTGTGCCCGAGCTCGCCGGACGAGGAACCCAGCCCTCCGTCCCAGATATCGGTTGCCGAGTTCATCAGCAGCCACGTCGAGTTGAACGACGACGCATTGAGGAAAATAACCTTGGCCGTGTACTGGTAGGTCTGGCCGGTTTCGGCGTCGATGACCTCCACGCCGCGCGCACGCTTGCGATCCTTGTCGTACAGCACTTCCTTGACGATCGAGAACGGACGCAGCGTCAGGTTGCCGGTCTTCATCGCCGCCGGCAGTGTCGCCGCCTGGGTCGAGAAATAGGCACCGAAGGGACAGCCAAGGATGCACTTGTTGCGGTACTGGCAGTTGACGCGGCCCTGCTCGGGCATCGGCTTGGTGATGTTGGCGGTGCGCGAGTGGATCATGTGCCGCGTTCCGCCGAACGCCTTCTTGATACGTGCGGCCACATCCTTCTCGACGATGTTCAACGGGATCGGCGGCAGGAACTCGCCGTCCGGCAGCACATCAAGTCCCTCGCGCGTACCGGCGATGCCGGCGAACTTTTCCACATGGTCATACCAGGGCGCGATATCGGCGTATCGGATCGGCCAGTCAGCGGCGATACCGTCCTTGAGGTTCGCCTCGAAAT
This sequence comes from Stenotrophomonas sp. SMYL89, assembly GCF_036319985.1. Lineage (NCBI taxonomy): Bacteria > Pseudomonadati > Pseudomonadota > Gammaproteobacteria > Lysobacterales > Lysobacteraceae > Stenotrophomonas > Stenotrophomonas sp. SMYL89. Next base: position 79,872 of record NZ_JAWIRW010000004.1, read on the forward strand.
CCAGATCGGAGAAGCGATAACTCTGCCGCCCCCACAGCAGCGAGCGACCGCCGACGTGGTAGCCGCGGAACCAGTCGAAGCGCTTGGTCTCGATGTAGGGCGAGTCCTGTTCGTTGGCCCACATTCCATCCAGGTTCTCGGCCAGTCCGTAGTCGCGCATCAGCACCGGGAACGCGGCCTTCATCGCCTGCGTTGGCCGGTTGCGGTGCGGGAAATCCCACGCCTCCTTCATCGCGTTGACGTAATCCTTGACGTGCTCGATGTTGCGTCCGCGTTCCAGCATCAGGACCTTCAGGCCCTTCTCGGTCAGCTCCTTCGCCGCCCAACCGCCACTGATTCCCGAGCCAACAACAATGGCGTCGTAGTGATTATCTGCCATGGGTTTCTTACCTGGGTGGATATCGTTTCAGACGTCGCAGAGGCGGATCGCCTCGCGCAATGAGGCAACGGGATCGGGCGCGGCAGGCGTGAACTCCTGCGCCAGATACCCCTTGAAACCGGTGTCGCGGATCGCGCGACAGATGGCCGGATAGTGGAGCTCCTGCTGGTCTCCGATCTCGTTCCGGCCAGGCACGCCTGCGGTGTGGTAATGCTTGAAGCAGGCGTGGTGTTTTCCAATGGTAGCGATGATGTCGCCTTCCATGATCTGCATGTGATAGATGTCGTAGAGCAGGCCGAAGTTGTCCGAGCCCAGCCGCTGGCACAGCTCTACGCCCCACGCAGAGTGGTCGCACAGGTAGTCGCGGTGGTCGACCCTGGAGTTCAGCAGCTCCATCACCAGTACCACACCGCGCTTCTCGGCATGCCCGAGGATGCGCTTGAGGCCAGCCTCCGCATTGGCCATGCCTTCCTGCGGATCCATACCGTTGCGGTTGCCGGAGAAGCAGATGAGATTACGGTAACCGGCATCGGCCACCAGATCGATGTGCCGCGTGTAGCGCTCCACCAGCTGGTCGTGGAACTCACGGCCGGCAAAGCCCTTGGTCAGGCCCAGCTCCGCGCCGTTGCACATCGAGCTGTACACGCCATTCGCCTTCAGCGTGGGCCAGTCTTCCGGGCCGACCAGGTCGATCGCGGCGAAGCCGATGTCCTTCACCGTCGCGCAGAGCTGGGCGACGGACAGCTGCGGGAAGGTCCAGCGGGCGACGGAGTGCTTCAGGTTACCCTTCAGCGGTGCAGTGGCGGCGAATGCGGGCAATGTCCCCGCGATCGTCCCGGCCCCCAGGCCAATGCCGCCGGCAACTGCGATGCGCAGCGCATCGCGCCGCGTGAGCCCCCTCGGAGGAGCCGGTCTGATCGAATGGATGGTCATCCACCTTCCGGCCTCCCAACCGGTATCAAACGCAACAATTCACAGCGATGCAATCGATTGCACCATAGGGGAGGAATTTGCCTGTTTGCAAGTCGCGGTGCACGAAAACTGATGCTGCGAAGCACAACGCAGTCGACATCGCGCAAAAAGAAAAGCCCCGCATGAGCGGGGCTTTCTTTTCTGCTGCGAACGAGCTTTCGATCAGAACGGTTGTGCACATTTGATGACTCAGCTCCAAACCCGTCGAGCGGTAAAAACACTGAATCATTCACTTAAAGAGCACGTCGACCGTTCCTTCTTCAACAGACCAAACGGAATCCGTAGATCCCCCACTTCCTTGTCGACGCGTAGACCGTGGAAAATTTCAACTCAATCAGTCTCATTCTGGCCAGTCCCTCCACCCATTTCTGCTTCCCGATACCGTGTCAGGCAAGAGGCATCACCAACTGCATCAACATGTGCTGGTGCAGTTCCAACGTTCATGACCTCGTGATCTCGAAACCTCTGACCAAAGGGTTCTTCAGCGCAGTTCTCCACGACCAACCGCAACCGCTGAGATAACCCAGCATCATTGTCACGCGCCCGAGCCGGCGCTCTATGGATGCAATGGTGTAGCCGGCTGGCATGCCGGTCGCCGCCATCCATTCAACCAACTTGGCCAGCTTTTGATTGGGTGTAACGATCTCAACCGTGTCCCCCGACTGCAGCTCACTGATTAGGCAGGTCTTCAACGTGCTCCTCGCCATCACACCCACGTTCGAAATTGAGGGTTTGCGCCAGAACACTTGCATGCGAAAAATTCGGCAGCAGCGTTTGTGATGTCGAGGCGTGATGTGCAGGCCATATCGCGATCGGCCGATCTCTTCAAGGTTGTATCTGTACTGATCGCGAGCTTCGCCCCCCTCAAGCTCTGGTTTCGAGGCTACCATGACCCGTCCCACAATGATTACACCCACAAGCCATACGCCCAGGGGGATCAGTGGCCCGAAGTAGAACAGCAACGCGACATCAAACTGATACGAGTAGATCGCACCGTTGACGATCCGCATCGCAATCGGCGAGAACAACGAGATCAAGACGCCAGCGAAGAGCAGCTCCATCGCTCGAGTCGGCGTGATTGCATAGGTTCGGGCATTGCACAGGCGTTCGGCCACCGCATACGCTGCGAGACTCCCCCCTGCCGCTATCAGCGCGCACCCGGTGAAACTGATCCACATGGGCAACGCCTTGAGCACTGCAAACTGGTGCTGGATCCATTCTGTCATTGCTTGCCCTCCATCAGTTTACGTTAGCGGCACGAAGCTCAATAAAAAAAGCCCCGGCAGATGCCAGGGCTTTTTTTGTGACTCGCGTGTTCCTTAGAACGGAATATCGTCGTCAGCGAAGTCGTCCATCGGCGGCGCCTGCTGCGGCTGCGGGCGCTGGTTGCCACCCTGGTTGCCGTAGCCACCGCCCTGGTTGCCGCCCTGGTTGCCATAACCACCGCCCTGGCCGCCACGCTGGCCGCCGCCACCGCCGCCGTACTCCTGGCGCGGGGCCTGCTGGCGCTGCGGGCGATCGCCGCCGTAGTTGCCGCCACCGCCACCACCGCCGCCTTCACCGCGGCCGCCCAGCATCTGCATTTCATCGGCGATGATATCGGTGGAGTACTTCTCCACGCCGTCCTGGCCGGTGTACTTGTCGTAGCGCAGGCTGCCTTCGACGTAGACCGAGCTGCCCTTGCGCAGGTACTCGCCGGCGATCTCGCCGAGCTTGCCGAAGAACACCACGCGGTGCCATTCGGTACGTTCCTGCTGATTGCCATCCTTGTCCTTGCGGACGCTGGTGGTGGCCAGGCTGATGCGGGTGATCGCCATGCCGCCCTGGGTGTACTTCACGTCCGGGTCGTTGCCGAGATTGCCGACCAGGATGACTTTGTTGATGCCGCGCGCCATAGGTACCTTCGTCCGTTGTCCAAGGGCAGACCGCCAGTGATAGCACAGCCCCGGGCAGGGGTGCAGTACGCTGGGCCGCCCCTGTTGAAATTTGGGGGAATGCGAGAACGATGCATCTTAGCATTGCCGCCGCCATCCGCCCGGTCAGAAGTCCCTGACCGCAGCCAGGGCTCAGACTGATTTCCTTGTACGGCAATGACTTAGCGCCGCCCCGACGGACGCCTGCAAGGGCATTCGCGTCTGCCCATGGCATCATGCCCGGGCACCTTCCACCTGCCCCCTGCCGTTCGCACATGACCATCAAAGGCAAAGCCACCTCCCTGGACATCGCCCACCTGGCCGGGGTCTCCCAGCCGACCGTGTCGCGGGCCCTGCGCGGCAGCCCGATGGTCAACGCCGAGACCCGCGAGCGCATCCTGCGCATCGCCCGCGAGCTGAACTACAAGGTCGACAAGAACGCTTCCAGCCTGCGCCTGCGCAACGCCGGCACCCTGGCCCTGCTGTTCTTCGAAGACCCAACCAACGACGATTCACTGATCAACCCGTTCTTCCATTCGATGCTCGGCTCGATCACCCGCGCCTGCGCCCTGCACGGGCAGGACCTGCTGGTCTCGTTCCAGCAGCTGTCCACCGACTGGCAGGCCGATTACGAGGACAGCAACAAGGCCGACGGCATCATCCTGCTCGGCTATGGCGACTACCACGAGTCGCGCGACCGCCTGCAGCGGCTGGTCGAACAGGGCACGCATTTCGTGCGCTGGGGCGCCGCCCTGCCCGGCCAGCCCGGCGTGTCGATCGGCAGCGACAACTTCCAGGGCGGGCACGACATCACCACCCACCTGCTGCAGCAGGGCTGCCGCCGCATCGCCTTCCTTGGCCACGCATCCAGCCACTACCCGGAATTCCAGGAGCGTTACCGCGGCCATGTGGCGGCGTTGCAGGAACACGGCCTGGCCGCCGAACCGGCGCTGCAGCACGATGCGATCACCACCGAGGCCTCCGGCCAGGAGGCCTGCCAGGCGCTGCTGGCACGCGGCGAGCCGATCGATGCGATCTGCGCGGCCAGCGACCTGATCGCCATCGGCGCAATGCGTGCCCTGCGCGAGGCCGGGCTGCGGGTGCCGCAGGACGTGGCAGTGACCGGTTTCGACGACATCCCGCTGGCCGCCTCGGTATCCCCGGCGCTGACCACGGTGCAGCAGGACACCAAGCAGGCCGGGCAGCTGCTGGTGGAACGCCTGCTGGCGCTGATCGGCCGGCAGCCGGTGGACAGCCAGAGCATCCCGGTGAAGCTGGTGGTGCGGGAATCGTCGCTGCGCCGGTAAGCGCCACCAGACCTCCCGCCACGCCTCAACGTGCGACGGCGGAATTCTCCCCCCATGACCAACGGCGGATGCGCACGGAAGCCGATGCGCGGATAACGCGCAGACATCGCCCACGGAAAGGTGTACGTCGCATGCTGAAGATCGATTCGCTGTCCAAGACGTACGCCAACGGCGTGCATGCTCTCAACAATGTCAGCCTGGACATCCCGCGCGGGATGTTCGGCCTGCTCGGGCCGAACGGCGCGGGCAAATCCTCGTTGATGCGCACCCTGTCCACCCTGCAGGAAGCCGACAGCGGCTCGGCCGTGCTCAGCATCCCCGGCGAAACTCCGATCGACGTACTGCGCGACAAAGACGCCGTGCGCCGCCGGCTGGGCTACCTGCCGCAGGATTTCGGCGTGTACCCGAAGGTCAGTGCGCTGGACCTGCTGGAGCATTTCGCGGTGCTCAAGGGCCTGACCCAGCGCGCCCAGCGCCGCGAAGTGGTCGATGGTCTGCTGCAGCAGGTGAATCTGTGGGACGCGCGCAAGCGTAAGCTCGGCACGTACTCCGGCGGCATGCGTCAGCGTTTCGGCATCGCCCAGGCACTGCTCGGCGACCCGCGGCTGGTGATCGTCGACGAACCCACCGCCGGCCTCGATCCCGAGGAACGCAACCGCTTCCTCAACCTGTTGGCGGCCATCGGCGAGAACGTGGCGGTGATCCTGTCCACCCACATCGTCGAGGACGTGACCGACCTCTGCCCGACGATGGCGATCATGAACAAGGGCCAGGTGCTGCTGACCGGGCGCCCGGCCGATGCCATCGACGCGCTGCAGCAGCAGGTCTGGCGCAAGCAGGTCGATCCTTCGGAACTGGCCGACCACGAGGCACGCTACGTGGTGCTGTCCACCCGCCTGGTCGGTGGTCGCCCGGTGATTCACGTACACAGCGCCAATGACCCCGGCGACGGTTTCGCAGCCGTGGCCCCCGATCTCGAGGACGTGTACTTCCAGCGCCTGCGCCTGCAGGCCCGTGCCCGCGCGGCAGCCTGAGCGGAGCACGCCATGATCTTCAACTTCTTCCGCTTCGAGCTGCGCGAGCAGCTGCGTTCCCCACTGCTGTGGCTGCTGGCCGGGCTGTTCGCCCTGCTCGCCTTCGCCGCGGCCTCCAGCGATGCGGTGCAGATCGGTGGCGGCACCGGCAACGTGCATAGCAACGCGCCGACGGTGATCGCGCAGATGCTGGGCATCTTCACCCTGCTTGGCATGCTTGTCACCGCGCTGTTCGTCAGCAATGCGCTGCTGCGTGACTTCGAGCTCGGCACCGCCGAACTGATCTTCGCCAGCCCGGTGAAGCGCCGCGACTATCTTGCCGGACGCATCGCCGCAGCACTGGCGGCTGGACTGCTGGTCTATGTAGTGATCGCGTTCGGCCTGTGGCTGGCGCCGTTCATGCCCTGGGTCGATCCCGAACGCGTGGGCCCGATCAGTTGGCAGGGCTATGCCTGGACCTTTGCGGTCATCGTCATTCCCAACCTGCTGTTCACCACCGCGCTGCTGTCACTGCTGGCCGCGGTGACCCGCTCGATCCTGTGGGTCTACATCGGCCTGGTGGCCTACCTGGTGCTGTACGGCGCCAGTGCCGCCCTGCTGCGCGACATCGACAACACCTGGATCGCGGTACTGAGCGAGCCGCTCGGCATGCGTGCACTGGGCCGCACCATCCGCTACTGGTCCACCGCCGAACGCAACAGCGGCATTCCGGCGCTGGCCGGTTACCTGCTGGCCAACCGCGCCCTGTGGCTGGGCGTGGCCGCGGTGCTGTTCGCCGCCACGTTCGCGCTGTTCCGCACCGAACGCAGCGGCAGCGGCCGCCGGCGCTGGGGACGCAAGCTCACGCTGGCGGCCGCCGATACGGTGACTGTTCGTCCTGCCCGCGCAGCCCTACCCCGCGTGGTACCGGCGTTCACTGGCAGCACCGCATGGCACCAGTTCCTGCGCCAGGTGCGTTTCGACACCGGCGGCGTGCTGCGCAGCGTCCCGTTCATCGTGCTGCTGGTGCTGGGGCTGGCCAACTTCCTGCCCAGCGCCCTGTTCCGGCAGACGCTGTATGGCACCTCGATCTGGCCGGTCACCTCACAGATGATCATGGGCCTGCAGGGCGCCTTCAGCTGGCTGCTGATCATCATCGTGCTGTTCTTCGCCGGCGAGCTGGTCTGGAAGGAACGCGGCGCGCGCATCAATGAAGTGACCGACGCCATGCCGGTGCCGAACTGGGTACCGCTGCTGGCCAAGTTCGTCGCGCTGGTGGCGGTGATCGCCTGTTTCCAGGCGGCCGGCGCGCTGGCCGCGATGAGCGTGCAGCTGGCCAAGGGCTATACGCACCTGGAGCCGCTGCTCTACCTGCGCAGCCTGGCGCTGGATTCGGTGGTCTACATCCTGATGGGGGGCCTGGCGCTGGTGCTGCAGGTGCTCACCAACAACAAGTTCGTCGGTTACGCGCTGCTGATCGTGGTGATGATCGGCCAGGGCGTGCTGGGCATGCTCGACTACACGCAGAACATCTACAACTTCGGCAGCTGGCCGATCGCTCCCTATTCGGATATGAACGGCTACGGCCACTTCCTCACCGGACAGCTGGCGTTCCAGGGCTATTGGGCGTTGTTCCTGCTCGCGATGATGTGCGTGGCCTCCGCGTTCTGGGTGCGTGGTGTCAGCCAGGGCCTGCGCCAGCGCCTGGCCCTGGCCCGGCGTCGCCTGTGGGGTCCGACCGGTGTCTTCGCCGCAGTGGCCGCCCTGGCCTTTGTCGGCGTGGGCGGCTGGCTGTACTGGAGCACCAACATCCGCAACGAGTTCCTTTCCCCGGATCAACAGCTGGACCTGCAGGCCCGCTACGAGCGCGAGCTGTCGAAGTACCGCAACCTGCCGCAGCCGCGCATCGTGGCGGTAGACAACCGCGTGGACCTGTCCCCCGAATCGCAGTCGATGGTGATCGATGCGAACTGGACGATCCGCAACCTGCACGCGCAGCCGATCCCGGAACTGCATGTCTCGATGGGTGATGACAAACAGCTGGTAGCCGCCGATCTTGGCGGACAGACGATGGCCTTCCATGACAAGGACCTGGGGTATCGCATCTACCGGCTGGACAAGCCCCTGCAACCGGGCGAAAGCCGCCGTGTCCATTTCCGGGTGGTGCAGAAGCCCAATGGCATCACCGCCGGCCAGGCGCCGAGCAACCTTGTGGACAACGGCACGTTCTTCAACAGCCGCGTGCTGCCGTCATTCGGCTACAACGAAGGCGCGGAGATCACCGACCGCAACGAGCGGCGCAAGCGTGATCTCGGCGAGCCGCGGCGCATGCCCAAGCTGGAAGACGAAGCGGCGCGCGCCAACACCTACATTTCCAATGATGCTGACTGGCTCGATTTCCGCACCACCGTCTGCACCGCGGCTGACCAGGTCGCGCTGGCCCCGGGCTACCTGCAGCACGAGACCACGGTGAAAGGCCGGCGTTGCTTCAGCTATGCCATGGACCGGCCGATGCTGAACTTCTATGCCTACCTGTCGGCGCGTTGGGACGTGCGCAAGGCGAAGTACAAGGACATCCCGATCGAGGTCTACTTCGACCCGGCGCACGGCTACAACGTGGACCGGATGATCGAGGCGGTGCAGAAGTCGCTGGCCTACTACGAAGCGAACTTCACCCCGTACCAGCACCGCCAGGTACGCATCATCGAGTTCCCGGGCTATGCGCGCTTCGCGCAGTCGTTCGCCAACACCATCCCCTACTCCGAGGCCATCGGTTTCATCGCCGACCTGCGTGACCCGGACAAGGTGGACTACGTTTTCTACGTGACCGCGCACGAGATCGCACACCAGTGGTGGGCGCACCAGGTAATCGGTGCCAACGTGCAGGGCGCGACGGTGCTGTCCGAATCGCTGTCGCAGTATTCGGCACTGATGGTGATGGAGCAGGAGTACGGCCGCCAGCACATGCGCCAGTTCCTCAAGCGCGAACTGGACGGCTACCTGTCCGGACGTGGTGGCGAGGCCATCGAGGAACAGCCGCTGGAACGTGTGGAGAACCAGCAGTACATCCACTACCAGAAGGGTTCGCTGGTGTTCTACCGGCTGCGCGAGGAGATCGGCGAGCAGGCGCTTAACCGGGCATTGAAGCGTTTCCTGCAGGACAAGGGTTACCAGCAACCGCCCTACACCACCTCGCGCGAATTGCTGGGCTACATCCGCGCCGAGACCCCGGCCGACCGCCAGCAGCTGGTTACCGACCTGTTCGAGAAGATCAGCTTCTACGACAACCGGGTGATGGCCGCCAGCGCCCGCAAGCGCGATGACGGCCGCTACGACGTGACCGTGGACCTGCACGCGGCCAAGCAGTATGCCGACGGCAAGGGCCAGGAAAGCGACGGGAAGATGGATGACTGGGTCGAGATCGGCGTGTTCGCCAACGGCCCTTCCGGCAAGGAACGCGACCAGAAAGTGCTGTACCTGCAGCGCCATCACATCACCAGTGCCGAGCCGAAGATCACGGTGACGGTGGACGAGAAGCCGGATGAAGCGGGCTTCGATCCCTACAACAAGCTGATCGACCGGGTGAGCGACGACAACCGGCGCAAGGTGACGATGTGAGGCCCCAAGCAGGCGAGCATGGTTCGGCTCTACTGTAGTGCCGAGCCATGCTCGGCACATGGCCCGGACTGGCCGCGCGGATTCAGCGCGCGGCCTTCGGTCCCAGCAACGCCAGCAGTACGTACACCACGATCGAGGCGACGGTACCCAGCGCCGCCAACAACCCGAATGCCCACGCCGAGCGCCCCTGCTGCCGCGCCCACTGGGCCAGATGCCAGGCAGCGCCCAGGTTGATCAGCCAGGCAATGACGAACACCGGCCACAGCACCATGCCCACCGCGCGCAGCAGCGGCATGGCCACCAGGGCGGCAACGATGGCCGCGATCAGGAAGATCAGGGCCGAGCGGGAATGGCGTGATCGTGCCGGCGCGTCGGCGGGTAGTCCTCTGAATTCCATGGCGAAGCCTCGATCCCGATGTCGCCCAAGGGGATCACGGACGGCGTTCGAAAGGAAGCCTTCTGTAGCGTCGAGCCGTGCTCGACTGATCAGGCATTGTGCGGAAGGCAGCCGAGCATGGGCTCGGCTCTACAGGACAATCAGCCCTGGGCGAAGTCCTTCAGGATTTCGCCGATACCGCTGGGCGAGATCTCGAAGCCCAGCGACGTGCCGGGGTTGATCACCACGCCGTAGCCACCCGGTACGCGGCGCAGCACGTCCAGCATCAGCCAGCGGATCTGGTGGGGGACCTGCTGGCTGTAGATGCCGACCCGCGACGGGTCGGTGAACACTGCCACGTGCAGGGTGCCCTGCTTGTCGAACAGCAACGGGTCGAAGCCGCTGCCGTCGGGGGTTACCAGGCTGCCGGTCAGCAGCACCACCTCGGAGGCAACGAAGGCCTCCATGAAGGCGCGGATCGGGACGGCACCGTCCATCGCCGCCTTCAGCAGGGTTTCGATCGGGGTCTGCGGGGCGAGGTCGGTCATGGCAACGGCGGGGAGATAGGGGCTCCTATTGTAGAGCCGAGCCCACGCTCGGCTGCCCCTATCTGCGTTCCTCAGAAGCGCAGCCGAGCATGGGCTCGGCCCTACAGCCGCCTGGGCCAGGCCCATCAACGCCCCAGCCGCTGGTCCCGTGCCTGCTGGTCGGCCATCGCCTTGTCCAGTTCGGCCTGCAGCGCAGGCTGCTGCACAGGCGCATCCAGCACGTAGACCTTCACCCCATGCGCCGGCACGGCAGCCTTCAGCTGGCGCTTGACCTGCACCGTGCCGCCACCCAGTGCGTCGCGCCAGGTACCGGCCTGCAGGTAGCGCTCCACCTCGAAGGTGCGCGCCGCATCGCCCTTGTTCAGCAGCACCAGCGCCGTCTGCGCCACATCGCCGTGCTGCAGCACGCGGAAGAACACCGCCTCGTCACCCTGCAGCCGCTCGTTCACCTGCAGGCCACGCTGCAGTGCCGGGGTCGCTTCACGCAGTTTGGCGATGCGCTGCAGCGGCACGAAGATCGGGCTCTGCGGCGCGGCGTCCACGCGCGTTTGGCCAAAGTAGGCCCGGTTGCCGGCATGCTCGGCGCGGCCGCGCATGAAGCCGGTTTCCGAACCGTAATAGACCACCGGAATGCCGCGCGCGGTGAACAGCCAGTTGTGCGCGTCGATGAAGCCGTTGTCACTGGCCTGCAGGCGCGGCATGTCGTGGTTGTCGTAGAAGCTCATCAGCTCGTACGGGTTGGCGTACGGACCACCGCTCAGGTGCAGCGGCTCGGCCAGCATCTCAAAGCCTTTTCCGGCGGTGCCGAAGGTCTGCTCCAGCGCGCCACGCAGCGGGAAATCGAGCACGCTCACGTTCGCATTGGCCGGCCAGGTGTGCTCGGCGATGCGCGCGGCATCGTAGTCGAACGCTTCGCCGAACATGAACATGCCCGGGTGCTCGGCGCGGATTCGCTTGACGAAGGCGTGCCACCACGGGTGCGGCAGCCAGCCGATGGTGTCGATGCGCAGCGCGTCCACGCCCTGCGCGGTCCATTGCAGATAAGCACCGACCAGGTAGTCCATCACCGCCGGATTGTCCTGGTTGAAGTCGGACAGCTCGGCCAGGTTGCCATCGAAGATCGAACCGTCCTTGCTGTCGACCGGACCGATGTTGTTGTAGAACGCGTGCAGCGGGTTGTGCTTCGGGTCCAGCTTCTGCGGCGGCAGGTTCTGGTGGTCGGCAATCAGCGTTCCATCCTTGTCGAAGATCTGGCCGAACTGCGGTTGCCGCGTGGGCATGGTCCAGGCCGGCGAACCGTGGTTGCCGACGATGTCCAGCACCACCTTCAGGCCGGCGCCGTGCAGGCCCTTGGTCAGGCCGGCGAAGTCCAGGTCCTTGCTCGGCAGGTGCTCGTCGAGTGTGTAGAAGTTGATGCCCCAGTAGCCGTGGTAGCCGGTCTTGCCGCGGTCGGTCAGCGTGCTGGTGCAGCTGATCGGCTTGCTGCCGGTGAAGGCTTCATCCGGGTTGTCGACGATCGGCGTGATCCATACCGCACCGAAACCCAGGCTGCGGATGTACTGCGCATTGTCGAGCACGCCGCGGAAGTCACCGCCGAGGTAGCCGATGTTGCCGTCCACCTTGTCCGGGCACGGCACCGGGATATCGAAGGTGCGGTGCTTGCCACCCTGGTCGCGGTGATCGTTGGAGGGATCGCCATTGACGAAGCGGTCGGTGACCACGAAGTACACCGCATCGCTGGCGAACGGCTCGGTGGTACCAACGTAGTCCGGGCGCGGAGTGGCCACGGCCTGGCCGGCGAACAGGGCAAGGGAAACAGCAACAGCCAACGCAGCACGCATCACACCACCTCCGGACGGGACGGAACCCGCAGCACGCACAGGCCGGCGACGAACAGGCTGCAGCCGCCCAGTACCAGCACATGCATCGGCTGGCCACCCAGCCACGCGCGCAGCGCAAAGCCGAGCGCGCTGGCCGCGACCAGCTGCGGGATCACGATGAAGAAATTGAAGATGCCCATGTACACGCCCATCTTCGACGCCGGCACGCTGTCGGACAGCAGCGCATACGGCAGCGACAGGATCGACGCCCAGGCGAAGCCGACGCCGACCATCGACAGCAACAGCCAGTGCGGGTCGCGGATGAACATCAGCGACACCAGACCGGCGCCACCCAACCACAGGTTGACCAGGTGGCTCCAGCGCAGGCCGATGGCACGCACCATCGGTGGAATCAGTACCGCAGCCAGCGCAGCGAAGCCGTTGTAGGCGCCGAACAGTACGCCCACCCAGTTGGCGCCCTCGTTGTAGGCCGCCGTCTTCGGGTCGGCCGAACCGAAGTGGACACCAGCCACCGCCGCGGTGGTGTAGATCCACATTGCGAACAGCGCGAACCACGAGAAGAACTGCACCCAGGCCAGCCGCCGCATGGTCACCGGCATCGCTCGCAGGTCGCCGACGATGGCGGCCAGCATATGCGTGCCAGGCAGCGCGCGGGCCACGGCCAGCAGCAGGCCGTAGCCTGCACACAGTCCCGCCAGCACGTACAGCATCCTGTCACCCTGGCGCCAGGCGATCAGCAGGGCCAGCAGCACGCCCAGCCCCAGCCACAGCGCCACCTGCGTCCACGGTGCCGGTCCGCTGACAGCGCGCGCGGCATGGTGCGAAGGTGGCTCGGCATCATCGAATGCAGCCAGCTGTGCCGGCGAATACTCGCGGGTACTGACCACCGTCCAGGTGATCGCCGCCAGCAGCACCACCGCGCCGAAGTAGAACGCATAGCGCACGGTGTCCGGCACTTCACCGGCGGCAGCCGTATTGGCCACGCCGAAGTGGGCAAGGATGAACGGCAGGAAGCTGGCGACAATCGCGCCCACGCCGATGAAGAAGCTCTGCATCGCATAGCCGGTGGGCCGCTGCCGCGGTGCCAGCTGGTCGCCCACGAAGGCTCGGAACGGTTCCATCGACACGTTGATCGAAGCGTCGAGCACCCACAGCGTGCCGGCGGCGATCCACAGCGTCGGCGAGTTCGGCATCACCAGCAGGGCAAGCGTGGTCAGCACCGCACCGATCATGAAGAACGGACGGCGGCGGCCCCAGCGCGTCCACGTGCGGTCGGACAGGTAGCCGATCACCGGCTGCACCAGCAGGCCGGTCAGCGGTGCGGCGATCCACAGCCCGGGCACCGCCTCGATGTCCGCGCCCAGCGTCTCGAAGATGCGGCTGGCATTGGCATTCTGCAGCGCGAAACCGAACTGGATGCCAAGGAAGCCGAAACACATGTTCCAGATCTGCCAGAACGACAGCTGCGGTTTGGCGGGACGATTCATCGTGCGCCCTCTTCCACGGCCACCTGCACCACCTTCAATGCCAGCACCTTCGCCTGGTTGAGCACACCGTCGCGCCCGCCCTTGCCACCGGTGTAATGCGCGAAGTGTTCCAGCGCGCTCATGTTGAAACCCTCTTCAAGCGTGACCGTGCACGGTCCCTTGGGTACTGCGAACGTCGCCGCCGTGGAATCCTGAACGGCCACGCTGTGCGGCAAGGCAACCGTGTGCCGTTGCAGCGGCTGGCCCGCGCACTGCAGCGCCAGCTGCTTCACCGCAGCGGTGACGCCCGTATTGATCGGCCCGTTCGGGTTGGCGTACTGCAACCGCAGGCGTACGTGCCCGGCCTTGGCCGAAGTGAACTGCCAGCGCTGTCCCCCTTTCAGCCGCTGCTCCGGCCCGACACAGACCATCGGGCTGTGCAGCGATTCCAGCCGGCCTTCGCGGCGGGTCAGGCTGAGGCAGTGCTGCAGGCCATCGTCGCTGATGCGCGCCACGCCGTTGCTGGCAGTGACTGCCTTGCCGTCCTTCCACAGCACCTGATCGGCTGCCACCGCAACGTTCCAACCCGCGCCCTTGCGCAGGGCCTGCGGTGCCACCGGCGTGACCGGCGCACGGGCGTTGGCATCCGCAGTCGTGGCAGCGAAACCAGTTGCTGCCGGGGCGGCGACCAGCTGCACCGTCGTGATGCTGCCACGCGTGGTGGTCCTGCCTGACACCAGCAGGCCATCGCTTACGGTCTGCGGGCGCTCCAGCACGTAGCGCTTGCCGTTGGCCTCCAAGGTGATGCGGCGCTGCTTGCCGAACAGCTCGGGCACCAGGCTGGCCGGCAGTTTGGGCTGCACGCTGCCATCGTCCTGCACGCCGAATACACCTTCGACCACCATCGACAGGTACCCCGCCACCGACCACAGCTGCCGCTCGGAATTGACCACCGGGCCGCTCAGCGCGCCTTCCTCGACATGCACCGCCTGGCTGACCAGCTCGTAGTTCTCCATGTTGGAACCGGCCAGCGCGGCACCCTGCATCAGCGAGCGGATCTCGGCGGCGATGCGCGGCGCATCGTCCAGCTGCCGCGCTGCACGCAGCGAATAGGCGCTGACGAACGGCCAGATCGCACGGTTGTGGTAGATCGGCTGCTGCGCTTCCTGCGGCCAGACCACCGGGCTGCCAGCCGGCCCGATCGGGTACGCCGCCAGCGCACGGCGCGCACGCTCGGGCGGCAGCACGTCGGCCAGGATGCCCAGCGACAGGCCGAGCAGATCCACCTTGGCATACGGCACCGGGTGCGCGGCTTCACCGATGTAGCTCATGTACAGGCCGATGTCCTCGCGCCAGAAGCGCGCATCGATCTGCTGCGCCAGCGCGTCGGCCCAGGCCCTGTATTCGGCCGCACGGGCGTCACCGCGTTGGGCGGCCAGCTGCTCGGCCAGGCGCAGCGCCTGGTAGTGCAGCACGTTGGTGGACAACGCATAGGAATCACCGATGAAACGCACATCCTCGCGGGTCCAGTCCGGATAGGTCTGCTCACGCCAGTCCAGGAACGAGGTCTCGCCGCGGTACAGGCCCATCTGCGCGTCGAACACCATCGCCCGGTCCTGCGCCAGCGTACCCTGCAGCGCCTGCCAGACCTGATCGGCAAACGCCGGATCATCCAGCAGGTGGCGCGCGGCCAGGAACCACACCACGCGGTCGCTGCTGATCGGCCAGCTGCCGCCGGAACCGGTGTCCTGCGCCACGAACAGGCCGGGCGTGTGCCCGTCGCGCGCCGCCGACAGCTTGAACTGCAGCGACTGACGGGTGCGCAGGGGGTCCAGCCGCGCCAGCGCCAGGTCGGCGGCGAAGCTGACATCGCGGGTCCAGACATAGGGCCAGCGTGCGCCGGTCTGGAAACACTCGCACGGCACCGGCCTGCCTTCGTCGAAGGCAGGATCACGGATCGCGTCCACGCGGTCCTGGTCCATCTCCTGCTGGGCAAGCGCGAACAGTGCATCGAACATCACGCTGCCGGTGCGGCTGCGCATCGGTGCGGCTGCGATCTGGACTGCCCCCTTCGGCGCATGCAGCACGAAGCTGCCGTTGGCAGCGGCTTCGGCGCGCGCGTGGCGGCCGTCGAATTGCAGGTCGGCCGCCTGCGCGGTCGATCCCAGCGCTGCCCCAAGGGCAGCGGTCAGGCAAATGATCTTCAGCATCGAAGCGGCGGACCGGCTTGCGCCCGTCGGCCTCCCTCCCTCTCTGCACGCGTTGTAGGTCCGTACCGTCGTTGCCGGCGGGCGGGCGCGGCCCCTCCCTCAAGGGGCCTTGGCCCCATGGTAGACGCGGGGCTGTCGACTGCGCCCAGCTGCATACGTATTCATGGCGCTGCGCGGTAGCGCGCCGGCTGCGCTGGCTTATGGTCCGGGTCTGCCAACGGCGCCTTGGGAGGGGAAATGCCGATGTCACCCACTGCTGTACGCAGCGCGCTCGCGCATGTGTTCGGCCTGGCATTGCTGGGAATGGCGGCGCTGTCGCAGGCTGCGCCGCAGGTTGTCAGCGTCGAATCGCCGGGCAAAGTGCTCAGGGCCAGCCTGGTGCTGGACGGCGGCACGGCGCGCTATCGCGTCGAGCGTTTCGGCGAGACCGTGGTGGAGGATTCGAAGCTGGGCTTCGCCCTGCGCGACGGCCGGCTGGATCGTGATTTCGCGGTGATCGGCCAGCAGCAACGCAGCGTCGACGACCGCTGGGAACAGCCCTGGGGCGAGCGCCGGCTCACCCGAAACCACTTCAACGAACTGACAGTTCAGCTGGCCGAGAACACCGGCAACAAGCGCCGCCTGGATGTGGTGTTCCGCGTCTATGACGACGGCCTCGGCTTCCGCTATGTGTTCCCCGAGCAGCCCAACCTGCGCGAGGCGATCATCGATGACGAGCTGACCGAGTTCGCCATCGCGCCGGAATCGACCGCCTGGTGGATTCTGGCCGGCGAGCCGATCCACTACGAATACCTGTACCAGCGCACCCCGCTGCGCGAAGTGCCGCTGGTACATACGCCGATGACCCTGCGCAGCCGCGATGGCCTGCACGTGGCAATCCACGAGGCCGCGCTGGTGGACTACGCCGGCATGTGGCTACGCCGCACCGAGGGCCAGCGCCTGCGCGCGCAGCTTTCGCCTGCGGCCGAAGGCTGGAAGGTGCGCCGCGCCCTGCCCTTCGCCACACCGTGGCGCACGCTGCAGATTGCTGACCGCGCAGGTGGGCTGGTCGAATCGGACCTGATCCTCAACCTCAACGAGCCCAACGCGCTGGGCGACGTGAGCTGGGTGAAGCCAGCCAAGTACCTGGGCGTGTGGTGGTCGATGCACCTGGACAACGAGAGCTGGGCGACCGGGCCGAAGCATGCGGCCACCACCGCCAAGACGAAGAAGGTGATCGACTTCGCCGCTGCGCACGGCTTCCGTGGCGTGCTGGTGGAAGGCTGGAATCCCGGCTGGGACGGCATGTGGGTGGGCAACGGCTACGAATTCGATTTCACCCGCGCCACGCCCGATTTCGATATCGACGCGCTGTCGGCGTATGGCCTGAAAAAGGGCGTGCACCTGATCGGCCACCACGAAACCGGCTGCGCCATCGAGCACTACGAGGATCAGCTGGGCGCCGCGCTGGACCTGTACGCACGGCTGGGCGTGGACCAGTTCAAGACCGGCTACGTCTGCGACGATGGCCAGGTCGACCGCCGCAACCCAGCCGGCGGCCCGCTCTGGCGCGAGTGGCACGACGGGCAGTTCATGGCCCGCCATCACCTGAAGGTGGTGCAGGAGGCCGCGCGCCGGCACCTGTCGGTGAACCCGCATGAGCCGATCAAGGACACCGGCCTGCGCCGCACCTACCCCAACTGGATCTCTCGCGAAGGCGCGCGCGGCATGGAGTACAACGCCTGGGGCCAGCCGCCGAACCCGCCGGAGCACGAGGTCAACCTGGTCTTCACCCGGATGCTGGCCGGGCCGATGGATTACACCCCCGGCATCCTCAGCCTGAAGGGCCGCCACGGCCTGGCCATCCCCAGCACGCTGGCCCGCCAGCTTGCCCTGTACGTGGTGTTGTACAGCCCGATCCAGATGGCCGCCGACCTGCCCGAGCACTACCTGCAGCACCGCGAGGCGTTCCGCTTCATCGAGGACGTGGCGGTGGACTGGGAGCAGAGCCGCGTGCTCGATGGCGAAGTGGGCGACTACGTGACCATCGTGCGCCGCGACCGCAACAGCCGCGACTGGTTCCTCGGCAGCATCACCGATGAACACGGCCGCGTGCTGCCGGTGTCGCTGGGCTTCCTGGAACCCGGCGTGCGCTATCGCGCAGAGATCTACCGCGATGGTGACGGCGCCGACTTCCGCAGCAACCCGTTCGCATTCGCCCGGGAAACCCGCGAGGTGACCAGCGCCGATGCCCTGACGCTGGTGCTGGCGCCGGGCGGTGGGCAGGCCATCCGCTTCACGCCGATCCGCTGAACGTTTTCCTGCCTGCGCCCCCGTAGCGCCCGAGCCCACGCTCGGGCGGCGGTGCGCAGCACCGAAATGCAGCCGAGCATGGGCTCGGTTCTACAGAACGAGACACTTGAAAGCGATTACACCCCTGCAAACGCCATTGAATACGTATGCAGGGTGATTCCCGCGAAGAATGCGCTGCCTACCATAGCGGCGACGACAGCGGCCACCGCGTCGCACGTTCACGGCACCGCCGGAACGCTCACAGATCGATCTGCAACATTGCCTGGGAGGGGAAAATGTTGAACCACAAGCACAGTGCGCTGAGTCTCGCGCTGGCCGTTGTGCTGGCGCCGACGCTGGCGTCGGCACAGTCCACGCAGAGCACCACCACGCCGGCCGGCACCGCCGCCACCAACCTGGATACGGTGCAGGTCACCGGCATCCGCCGCGGCATCGAGAGCGCGATCGCAGTCAAGCAGGACGCCACCTCGGTGGTCGAGGCGATCTCCGCCGAAGACATCGGCAAGCTGCCCGACGTCAGCATCGCCGAATCCATCTCGCGCCTTCCCGGCCTGGCCGCCCAGCGCGTTGCCGGCCGTGCGCAGGTGATCAGCGTGCGCGGCCTGTCACCCGACTTCGCCACCACCCTGCTCAATGGCCGTGAAGTGGTCAGCACCGGTGACAACCGCGGCGTCGAGTTCGACCAGTACCCGTCCGAGCTGGTCAACGGCGTGACCGTCTACAAGACCCCGGACGCGGCCCTGGTCGGCCAGGGCCTGTCGGGCACCATCGACATGCAGACCGCACGCCCGCTCAGCTTCGGCGAGCGCGTGATCGCGGTCAGCGGCCGCTACCAGAAGAGCTCCCTGGGCCGCGCCGCCAACATCGATCCGTACGGCAATCGTTTCAGTGCCAGCTATATCGACCAGTTCTTCGACAACACCCTGGGCATCGCCATCGGTTACGCGCACAGCGACATGCCGATCCAGGAGAACCAGGTCGGCCTCTACGAGCCCTGGACCACCGAGCACACCGACAAAGGCGAGCGTCGCGGAATCGCGCCAGGCACCTACTTCACCGACGGCATCAAGGCGTTGCGCCGTACCGGCAACAACAAGCGCGACGGCGTGATGGCGACGATCCAGTTCCGCCCGAGCAACAGCTGGACCAGCACCTTCGACGCGTTCCACACCGAAGCCGAGCAGATCGACACCGCCAACCAGTTCGAGCTGAGCCTCAGTGGCAATGGCGAGGACAGCAACAATCCCAACGCGATCCTGCCGGTGTTCAGCAATGTCGGCCGCAATGCCGATGGCAGCTTCACCGGTGGCACGATCAGCAATGCGTACCCGCTGGTCCGCGGCATGTACAACAAGCGCAAGGACAAGATCGACGCGTTCGGCTGGAACAACGAGTTCAACGTCGGCGGCGTGAAGCTGGTCGCCGACCTGAACTACTCGAAGGCGACCCGCCGCGAGATCAATCTGGAAAACAACCTGCAGCTGGTGCCGCGCCCGCAGTTCGACACGATCGGCCTGGTGGTGAACAACAACAGCTTCTCGCAGATCACGCCGGGGCGTGACTATTCCAATCCGGACAGCCTGTTCCTGACCAACACGATCTATGGTTCCGGCTACGGCAAGGTGCCGGAGGTCGAAGACCGTTTGAAGGGCGCAAAGCTGGCGGCGACGCTGCCGGTTCCCGAAGCCATGTCCAGCTGGTTCTCGGATGTGGACGTGGGCGTGAACTATGCCGACCGTCGCAAGCAGAAGGCCCAGGCCGAAGGCAACATCCTGCTCGGCGCCCAAGGCGAATCCACCATCGCCCCGGACCTGCAGTACCGGCCGGTCAACCTCGGTTTCGCCGGCATCGGCTACATCCCGTCGTGGAACGTGCCGGCAGCGGTGGGTCGCTACATGACCTTCAATCCGGTCGACAACCTGGACTACCTGATTCCCAAGTCGTGGACGGTCGAGGAGAAGATCACCACCGCGTGGGCACGCCTGAACATCAACACCGACATCGGCGTGGTCGGCGTGCGCGGCAACATCGGCGTGCAGATGCAGCACACCGACCAGAGCTCGGATTCGCGCTACTGGGACAGCTCGCAGCCGGCGGGCAGCAACATCCAGCCCTTCTCTGCCGGCAAGACCTACAAGGATTGGTTGCCGAGCTTGAACCTGGTGTTCATGTTCCCGCACCAGCAGACGCTGCGCTTTGCCGCCGCCAAGCAGGTGGCGCGCCCGCGCGTGGACCAGATGCGTGCCGGCCTGGAATTCGGCGTGGATACCAACAACGGCCGCCCCGGTGGCAGCGGCGGCAATCCGCTGCTGGATCCGTGGCGCGCAACCGCGCTGGACCTGTCCTATGAGAAGTACTTCGGCGAGAAGGCCTACGTGGCTGCGGCGATCTTCTACAAGGACCTGAAGAGCTACGTCTACACGCAATCGGTGGACAACTATGACTTCAGCGGCCTGCTGGGCAACTACCTGCCGCCACCGGGCATGACCGCACCGGTGCTGACCACCGGCACCTTCTCCACGCCGCAGAACGGCAAGGGCGGCACGTTGAAGGGGCTGGAACTGACCGGGTCGTTCCCGCTGGAGATGCTGACCGACAGCCTGCGTGGCTTCGGCGTGCAGGCCAGCGCGACCTTCAACAAGAGCGACATCACCATCCTGGATCCGGAAAGCGCCTCCAGCGTGGGCAGTGACCCGATCAGCCTACCCGGCCTGTCCAAGCGCGTGTACAACTTCACCGCCTACTACGAGCGCAGTGGCTTTGAAGCACGCGTGAGCCAGCGCCGCCGCTCGGACTTCATTGGTGAGATCGGCAACTTCAACGGCAACCGCACGCTGCGTTACGTGGTGGGCGAGAACGTGACCGATGCACAGATCAGCTACACCTTCAGCGACAGCAGCAGCCTGCGCGGGCTGACCCTGCTGCTGCAGGGCAGCAACCTGACCAACGAGCCGTACCGCACCTATGCCGGCAGCAAGGACCGCCCGCTGGAGTACATCGAGTGGGGCCGCACCTACATGCTGGGCGTGAACTACAAGTTCTGAGGTCGTGCCGGGCCCTGCCCGGCGCCCCGGACTCGGTAGTGCCGGCCGCTGGCCGGCAACAGAAAACAGGGAGCAGGACCGGAAACCCGCTGCGCAGGCAGCGGGTTTTCTTTTGCGCAAAGGCTGGCCGTTGGTCGACAGGGCCCCGCCCACAAAAAAGGGACGGGGCGCTTCGGCCCCGTCCCCGCAAGTACCGCCACCGGAGAAAACGGTCAGCTGCGTCGGGCGCAATACACCGCGCGCGGCGGCAGCTGGAGTTCATTGCCCTGCACCGTGCCCGCATCCGGGCCCGGCACCGCCACCTGCTGCCAGTTGCCCGGCGGCAGCGGATGGCGCACCGCCTCGGCCGACAGGTTGAAGGCCAGCAGAAGGGTTTCATCTGCAAGCATACGCTCGAACAGCAGCACTGGCTCGGTACTGTCGATGAAACGGATGCTGCCATGCAGAAGTGCCGGCTGACTGCGCCGCCAGGCCAGGAATGCCCGGAACGCGGTCAGCACCGAGTGCGGGTCGCGTTCCTGCACGGCCACCGCCGCCGCCCGGTGCTCGGCCGGAATCGGCAGCCACGGCTGGCCGGACGTGAAACCGGCCAGCGGCGCATCGGTCCACGGCATCGGCGTGCGGCAGCCATCACGGCCCTTGAAGTTCGGCCAGAAGGTGATGCCGTAGGGGTCCTGCAGGGCCTCGAACGGCACCTCGGCCTCGGCCAGGCCCAGCTCCTCGCCCTGGTACAGGCACACCGAGCCGCGCAGCGAGCACAGCAGCGCCACCAGCATACGCGCCAGCCGCGGGTCGGCCGGGTGCCCGCCCCAACGGCTGACCGCCCGCTCCACGTCGTGATTCGAAACCGCCCAGCACGGCCAGCCTTCGGTCATCGCCGCTTCCAGGCGGGAGACCGTGTCGCGGATGTAGGCCGCGCTGTAGTCGTCCACCAGCAGCTCGAAGCTGTAGCCCATGTGCAGGCGGCCGCCCCGGGTGTACTCGGCGGTGGTGGCCAGCGAGTCCTCCGAGGAGATCTCGCCCAGGCTCACCGCGCCCGGGTACTCGTCCAGCAGCGCGCGCAACTGCTCCAGGAAGGGCAGGTTCTCCGGCTGCGTGTTGTTGTAGTAGTGGTACTGGTACGCGTAGGGGTTGTCCGGGCTGAAGCCGCGGCCCACGCGCTTGTCGGCGGGCTTTGGCGGGTTGTCGCGCAGCTGCGCGTCGTGGAAGCAGAAATTGATGGCGTCCAGGCGGAAGCCGTCCACGCCGCGGTCCAGCCAGAACCGTACGTTGTCCAGGGTGGCCTGCTGCACGTCCGGGTGGTGGAAGTTCAGGTCCGGCTGGTCGACCAGGAAGTTGTGCAGGTAGTACTGCTCACGGCGCGGCTCCCACTGCCAGGCGCCGCCACCGAACAGCGACAGCCAGTTGTTCGGCGGGGTGCCGTCCTCGCGCGGGTCGGCCCACACGTACCAGTCGGCCTTCGGATTGCTGCGGTCCTGACGGCTCTCGCGGAACCAAGCGTGCTCGATCGAAGTGTGGCTCAGCACCTGGTCGATCATCACCTTCAGGCCCAGGCCGTGCGCCTTGGCCAGCAGGCGATCGAAGTCGTCCAGACTGCCGAACAGCGGGTCGACGTCGCGGTAGTCGGCGATGTCGTAGCCGAAGTCGGCCATGGGGGACTTGAAGAACGGCGAGATCCAGATCGCGTCCACGCCCAGCGCGGCAATGTGGTCCAGCCGCTCGATGATGCCCGGCAGGTCGCCCACGCCATCGCCGTTGGCATCGAGGTAGCTGCGCGGGTAGATCTGGTAGATGACGGCTCCGCGCCACCATGGATAGTGCGACATCGACAGCCCCCCTCCGGGCATGCAGGGCCCGCCGGAAGCGGGCCGAAATCCTGTTCCGGCAAGCTTAGCGGCGGCCTCCCGGGCATGGCGCGGCCTGCATACGTATTCACGCAGGCGGCAGCCTTGGCGGGGCCGCGGACGCCGGCCAGCCCGGTTTGCGCCCGAATTCACGGCCAGCGCCTATAATCAGTGGTGAGCCTGAAAGCCTGATCGCATGACCATCACCGAAGACACCCGTCCCGCCCTGGGCCTGCCCCAGATCCAGTCGCTTGCTGCGGCCGACATGGCCGCCGTCGATGCCCTGATCCGGCGCCGGCTGTCTTCGGACGTCGTGCTGATCAACCAGATCGCCGATCACATCATTTCCGCCGGCGGCAAGCGCCTGCGCCCGATGCTGGTGATGCTGGCCGGCCGTGCGGTCGGCAATGTCGGCGCGGACCACCACCAGCTGGCCGCGATCATCGAATTCATCCACACCTCCACCCTGCTGCACGACGACGTGGTGGACGAATCCAGCCTGCGGCGTGGCCGCAGCACCGCCAACGCGCTATGGGGCAACGCGCCGAGCGTGCTGGTCGGCGACTTCCTGTACTCGCGCAGCTTCCAGCTGATGGTCGAGCTGGAGCGCATGTCGGTGATGCAGATCCTGGCCGATGCCACCAACCGCATCGCCGAGGGTGAGGTGCTGCAGCTGCTGCACGTGCACAACCCGGACACCGACGAAGCGGCTTACCTGCGCGTGATCGAGCGCAAGACCGCGGTGCTGTTCGCCGCCGGCACCCGCCTGGGCGCGCTGGCCAGCGGTGTGGACGAAGCCACCCAGCAGGCCCTGTTCGACTACGGCATGCACCTGGGCTACGCGTTCCAGATCGCCGATGACGTGCTGGACTACTCGGCCAACGCTGACGAGCTGGGCAAGAACCTGGGCGATGATCTGGCCGAAGGCAAGGCGACGCTGCCACTGATCCACGCGATGGCGCACTCCGACGATGCCACCCGTGAGCGCCTGCGCACCATCGTGCAGGACGGCGACGCCTCGGCGATGCCGGAAGTGCTGGCCGCGATCCGCGCCACCGGCGGCCTGGAGTACAGCCGCGCGCGTGCCGAGGAATACGCCGACGCCGCCGAGCGTGCGCTCGATGGCCTGGGTGATAACGATGCGGTGGCCGCCCTGCGCGGCCTGGCACGCTACGCGGTGCAGCGCTCGCATTGACCAACTCCGGTAGTGCCGGCCGCTGGCCGGCATTCCCGCCGCTGTGGGTGGGTGCCAACCTTGGTTGGCACGCCTTTGTTTACCGGAAACGCTCCTCGAAGAACTCATCCAGCGCCTTCCAGGCGCGCTTGGCCGCCCGTTCGTTGTACTGGCAGCCCGGCGGGCTGTTCGCATCGCGCTCGGCGAAGCAGTGCACCGCACCGCTGTAATTGGTGAACTCCCAATCGACCTTGGCCGCGTCCATTTCCTTCTGGAAACCGGCGATGTCCTCGGCGGTCACGCTCTTGTCGTCGGCACCATTGAGCACCAGCACCGACGGGTGCGTGCCACCGGCCTGCGCCGGCAGCGGCGAACCCAGCCCACCATGCAGGCTGACCACACCGGCCAACGGAGCGCCGGCCCGGGCGAGCTCCAGCACCGTGGTGCCGCCGAAACAGAACCCGACCGCGCCGATCCGGCTGGCATCCAGCGGCACCTTGCCGGCCTGCGCCTTGAGCACGTTCACCGCCTCCAGCGCGCGGGCACGCAGCAACGGCCGGTCGTTGCGCAGCTTGGTCGCTACCGGCCCGGCCTCGGCATCGGTCTTCGGCCGCACACCCTTGCCGTAGACATCGGCCACCAGCACCACGTAGTCGTCACCGGCCAGCTGCTTGGCCTTCTCGATGGCCGATTCGTTCACGCCCTTCCAGTTCGGCACCATCACGAGGCCAGGGCGCTTGTCATGCTCGCCGTCGTCATAGACCAGTACGCCACTGAAGGTCGTTCCCTGGTGCTTCCATTCCACCGGCTGCGCCTTCATCGCCGCCCACGCCGGCAGCGCCGCCAGGCCCAGGATCACCGCCACACCGCATCGCCAACGTTTCATGCGCCTGCTCCGCAAGAAAAAGGGGACGGAGGGGATCAAGCCGTATTCGCCCCTCCCGCGTCGCATTCTGCATTGGCGACGTGACGCAGGTGTGGTTGGATACGACTTGATCCCCTCCGTCCCCTTTTTTCGCATGAACCTTGTTGATCGCTTTCTGTCTGGCCTGATCCCGCGCCTGCCTGCCGACGATGCCCCGCAGTGGGCCCACGTACGGGGCGCCAGCGCCGAGGACCTGCAGCGCCTGCGTGTGCAGTGGCCGCAGGTGCCGGACAGCCTGGTGGAACTGCTCTCGCGCGTGGATGGCACGCACTTCCGCGAATACCCCGGCGGCGAGGTCTGCGTGCTCATGCTGGGTTCGGACGTCGAGGACGGCGGCTATCCCTACTACCTGCGCTCGGTGGCACAGATCTTCGAGGACCAGCAGCAGTGGGACGACAGCATCCGCTCGATCTACGAGGAGTGGCTGGATGACGAACCGGAGATCCTCGGCGACGGCATCGACGCCGACGTGCCGATGAACCGCCGCCTGTGCTTCTCGCACTGCATGAACAATGGCGGCACCTCGATGCTGTACCTGGATTTCGATCCGGCGCCGCGCGGCACCGTCGGCCAGGTGGTTCGCTACCTGCATGATCCGGACAGCTATGCGGTGATCGCGCCGAGCTTCGATGTGTACCTGCAACAGTTGATCGATGGCGGGTACGCGTTCCTCGATCAGGACGACTGAAATCCAGCCGAGCATGGGCTCGGCTCTACAGTAGATCCACGCCATGCGTGGATGGCGTCCTCACCCGCGCTCGATCCAGTGCAGCGTCCCCGGCGCGAAGGCCAGCAGATCCGCTGCCTCCAGCGACGCGCGCGGCCAGTGGCGTTCCGGCGGCTTCGGCTGCCGGGCACCCACCGCACCGTCGTAGTCACGCACCAGCAGGCCGATACGCGCGGCACCGGCCTGCAACAGCGCTTCGATACGCTGCAACCACTGGCCGGCATCCCCCAAGGCTTCATCGCGGCGTGCCTGCTGATCCTGTTCATGCCGCGCCAACTGCGCCGCCAACGCGCGCGCGATTTTCGCTTCGCTCCAGCCCTTCCTGCGCCAGCGTTCGGCATCGCCGTTCCACTCACGAACCGCCTGCGCCGAGGCCAGCGACGTGCCGCAATCGCAGTGCACGGCACTCAACCACGGCTGCCAACCGGGCCCGACCGCTGACTGCAGGCTGGGCGAATCCTGCGCAAACAGGCGCCGGCCACTGCGCTGCATGATCGCGGCGGCATCGACCTGCGCAATCGACGCAGGAAGGAACAAGGTGATGAACGTGCACATGCGGCTATCCGGGTCCGTCCGGGGATGCGCCCCATGGTAACTCGCCGGGGTCAGAGCCCTTTCCTGAGGAAAGGGATCCGAGCCCGATCCGGCGGATCAAGCGATGCCCAACCCCGGGATCGCGCTGATGCTGTCCGGGTCGAATCCGGCCAGCTCGGCGAAATGGCGGCCACGCGCCACGTAGTCGCGGTAGGCACCAAAACTCGGCGCGCCCGGCGACAGCAGCACCACCCCGCCCTGCGCCGCCAGCGCGCTGCGAGCCAGCGCCATCGCCTCGGGCAGATCGCCCGCCGCGTGCAGGCCGAAGCGGCCGGCATCGGCCAACGGTTGCAGCATCGCGTGGATGCGCGGGCCGTTGCTGCCCATGGTCACGATCTCCACCGGCGGCACGTCGTGCGCCATGTGCTGCATGAAATCGGTCCAGTCCAGTCCACGATCGTGCCCGCCCACCAGCAGCGCGATGCGCTGGCCGGCAAAGCACTCCAGCGCGGCCAGGCTGGCATGCGGCGTGGTGCTGATCGAATCGTTGACGTAGGTCAGGCCCTCGGCCACGCCGATGCGCTGCAGGCGGTTCGGCAACGGACGGAAATCCTGCACCGCCGGAGCGAGCGCCACCGCGTCCAGGCCCACCGCTTCCAGCGCGGCCAGCACCGCGCACAGGTTGCCGCGGTTGTGGCGGCCCGGCAGCGGCGTGTTGCAGGTATCGAATACGGGCTGTTCACCGCGATGCACGACGTCACCGCGCATGTGCCAGCCCTGCGGCTGGTTGAACCAGACCACTTCACTGTCGGGCAACGACAGCGCGGCCAGGTGCGGATCGGCGGCATTGAGCACGGCGATGCGCGGCGCAGCTTCGGTCACCAGCCGCAGCTTGTCTTGGATGTAACGCTGTTCGCTGCCGTGCCAGTCCAGGTGTTCCGGGAACAGGTTCAGCACCACCGCCACCTGCGGGTGGGCGCCACTGCGCGCCACTTCCCCGGTCTGGTAGCTGGACAGTTCCACCGCCCAGTATTCCGGCGCCGGCTGCGGATCCAGCACTTCCAGCAGCGGCAGGCCGATGTTGCCGACCAGGCCGGTGCGGTGGCCGGCGGCACGCAGCAGGTGCGCGACCAGCGCGGTGGTGGTGCTCTTGCCCTTGGTGCCGGTCACGCACACGGTGTCGTGCACGATGCCATCGTCGGCGGCGTGTTCGGCGAACCACAGCGCGGTGCCGCCGATGAACGTGGTGCCCTGCTCCGCCGCCGCCAGTGCGATCGGCTGGTAGGGGCTGATACCAGGCGATTTGATCACCACATCGAACGCGGCCAGCGCTTCGGCAGTGGGTTCACCGCGCACGTCCAGCAATTCCTGCGTTTCCGCACGCGCCGCCTCGGCCTCAGCGGCCGGGCAGAACAGGCTCAGGGCCAGCGCGGGCAGGCGCGCACGCAGCACCGAAAATGCCGCACGGCCCTCACGCCCCCAGCCCCACAGCGCGACGCGCTTTCCTTCAAGCTGCGAAATCTTCACGCACCTGTTCCCACAACGCGGTCGGAATGCGGTGCTCGCCCTGCAACAGCAGCAGCGGTGCCAGTTCCAGTTCGGCGGCATCCAGCTGCGGCTGGATCTCATTGCAGAAGCGCTTCACCAGCACGTCTTCCTTCCATTCCGGGCGCTGCGCCAGGGTCGCCATCGCCGCACGCGATTCGCGGCCTTCGCCGACGCACTCGAACGGCTTGTGGTCCTGGAACTCCAGCAGTGCATCGAAGCCACCGGCCTGTTCGGCATCATCCAGCAGGTTGCGGCCAAAGATGCGCACCAGGCGCGTCTTCGGCATGAACGGGGCCAACGCCAGGAACACGAAGTGGCACTTCGGGCAGACGCCGCACCAGCGGTTCACCGGGCGCTCGCCGAGGATGTGGAAGTTGCGGTTGCAGCTGGAGAAATGCGCGTCGTAGAAATCGGTCTTGGCGAACTGGCGGGCCACCGCCAGCTCGGACATCGGGCGCAGCAGCGAGTAGTACTGCAGGTCCGCCGCCACGTGCTTCTGCACATGGCTGCCGAACGCCTGCTCGAAGGCCCAGCCCTTGGACCACTGGTGGTTCACTTCGCCGGTGCCCGGAATCTGGCTGCCGTAGCTGGCCGAGCGCTCGTTGGAGAACACCACCTGGTCCACGCCCTGCAGCAGCGCGGCCAGCACCATGATCGCCGAGTTCACCGCGGTGACCGGAATATGCCCGTTCCACGCGCCCTGGCGGTTGAGCTCGAACAGTTCCGGCGCCAGCGCGCGGCCCAGGTTCAGCGTCGGCAGGCCGGTGCGCTCTGCGCAGGCGCGGATCAGCTGCGAACCGCCAATCCAGGTCACCGTTTCGTCCACGCCGGCACGGCGCAGCGCTTCGATGCTGACCAGCGAATCCTTGCCGCCACCGATGGCCACCAGCGCATGCGCCTGCAGGCCCAGCACCGGGGCCTGCACCGCTTCGCCCTGCACCGGCAGGCGGAAACGCCCACGCAGGTTCAGGCCGTTGCGGTAGGCGAACTCGCCCAGGCCGTTGAGGTAGACCGTCTCCACCAACGCCGCGGTATCGGCATCGATTGAATAGCTGTCGATGCTGACCGTCTCCGGCACGCCGGCCTTGTAGTAACTGACACCGGCAATCAGGTGCAGCAGCTGCAGCGCACGCTGCACGGCGGCGGCGCGCGCCTGGTCCAGTACGAACGGGGCGCCCGGCACGGTGATGGTTTCCACCATCTCCGGGCCGTCATCGAAGGCGTAGACCAGCTTGGCCACGCCGGTTTCCGCAGCGAATTCGCAGCGGACGAAGCGGAAGCGGGAAACCTGGTGTTTATCGAAAGCAGTCATGGTGTATCCGGTCAGGCACGGGCCCGCGCAGCAGCACGGGGCGTGTCGGTGGGCGGGTGCAGGGCGCGGGTGGCGATCACTCGATCACGTCTTCGCGCGGCATCGCCCGCTGGTTGTAGGTGTTGGACATCACATAGCCGTAGGCACCGGCATCAGCGATCAGCATCACATCATCCGGTGCGGTGGACACCGGCAGCTTGCGGCGCTTGCCGAACACATCGCTGGATTCGCAGATCGGGCCGACCACATCGAATGCCGCCTCGGCATAGCCGCCCTGGCGGCTGAGGTTCTCGATGTCGTGCCAGGCGTCATACAGCGCCGGGCGCATCAGGGTGTTCATGCCGGCATCCAGGCCGACGCGGCGCACGCCGTCCTTTTCCACAACCTGAGTGGCGTGGGTCAGCAGCACGCCGGATTCGGCGACCAGGTAACGGCCCGGCTCGATCGCCAGGCGGAACGCCGGATGCAGCGCTTTGACCTCGGCCAGACCCTCGGCCCACGCATCCAGGTCGAACGGCTCGTCCTCGGCGGAATACGGAATCGGCAGGCCGCCGCCGATGTCGATGGTCTGCACGCTGCCGATGCGGCGGGCGAAACCGGCCAGCTCATCGCACATCAGGCGCCAGTGCTGCGCAGTCTCCACGCCGCTGCCCAGGTGCGCGTGCAGGCCGACCACGCGGCTGCCCAGGTCGGTGGCCGTGCGCACGAATTCGTCGACGCGGGCGATCGGCAGGCCGAACTTGGAGTCCTTGCCGCCGGTACGGACCTTGGCATGGTGGCCTTCGCCACGGCCCAGGTCGACACGCAGCCACAGCTCGCGGTTGCGGAACAGGTCCGGCCAGCGCTGCAGTGCTTCGACGTTGTCGACGGTCACGGTCACCCCGAGCGCGAACGCCGCTTCGTATTCGCTGCGCGGGCAGAAGCTGGGAGTGAACAACACGCGCTTGGGCGACAGTTCCGGCAGGTGCTGGAACACGTGCTTCAGTTCGCCGTGCGAGACGCACTCCAGGCCGAAGCCCTCGGCTTCCAGCAGCTGCAGGATGGCCGGGTGGCTGTTGGCCTTGATCGCGTAGTAGCGCTGGTCGATCGGCTTGATCGCGGCCAGCGCGCGGGCACGGGCGCGCACGGTCGGCAGGTGGTAGACGTAGCGCGGCGTACCGGCATCGGCCAGCTGCAGCAGGTGCGCGCGCTGGCCACGCCACCAGGGCGTGCCACGCGGGCGCACGGTGCCGGCGATCTCGCGCCAGCGCGGGCCGAACACCTCGGTCTCTTCCACCGGCATCGCACCGCTGTCAATCAGCTCGGCGTGCAGGATCGGCAGCAGGCCGTCAGCATCGGCCTCGTCGATGACGAAGGTCAGGTTCAGGTCGTTGGACGACTGCGAGATCATGTGCACGCGCTCGCGGCCAAACGTGGCCCACACGTCCGACAGCTTGTGCAGCAGCGAGCGCATGCCACGGCCGACCAGGGTGATGGCCGCGCACGGCACGATCACCTTCACCTTGCAGATCTGCGACAGGTCCGCCGACAGCGCGGCCAGCACATCGGTGTTGACCAGGTTCTCGGACGGGTCCAGCGACACGGTAACGTTGGTTTCGGCCGAACCGATCAGGTCCACCGACAGGCCGTGCTTCTTGAACAGGTTGAACACATCGGCCAGGAAGCCGACCTGCTGCCACATGCCGATGCCTTCCATCGACACCAGCACGATGCCGTTGCGGCGGCTGATCGCCTTCACCCCCGGGACCGGCGCGGCACTGCCATCGATGCTGGTACCCGGCAGTTCCGGGCGCTCGGTATCGAGAATGGCCATCGGCACGCCGGCATCACGGCACGGCTTGATCGAGCGCGGGTGCAGCACCTTGGCGCCGGTCGTGGCAATTTCCTGTGCCTCGTAATAGTCCAGGCGGGTCAGCAGGCGCGCGTCCGGCACATCCTTCGGGTTGGCGCTGAACATGCCCGGCACGTCGGTCCAGATCTCCACGCGGCTGGCACCCAGCAATGCACCGAAGTACGCCGCCGAGGTATCCGAACCGCCGCGACCGAGGATGGCGGTGCCGCCATCGGCGTGACGCGAGATGAAGCCCTGGGTGATCAGCAGGCGGGTCGGCTGCGCGCGGAAGCGCTGCATCCACTCTGCGTCGGCGCGCCACTGGCAGTTCACCGACAGGCGCTGCGACCAGTCGCTCTGGTTCGGCTGCGGCGGCATCGCATCCAGCCACTGGCGGGCATCCATCCAGCCCATGTCCAGACCTGACGCGCGCAGGTAGGCCGCACCCAGTGTGGAGGACAGCAGCTCGCCCTGGCCCAGCACTTCGGCCTGCCAGTCCAGCGGACGGGTGGCCGCGCGCGCGTCGTCCAACAGGCCCTGCAGCGCCGCCAGACGTTCGGCCAGCACCTCGCGGCCAAGGCCCAGTTCAACCAGGAAGCCCTCGTGGCGCTCTACCAGCGCGGCCACGCGATCACGGCTGTCCGGCGCGCCATCGGCGATCGCGGTCAGTTCGTTGGTGACCCCGGACAGCGCCGACACCACCACCAGCACGCGCGAGCCGGTCTCTTCCGCACGTTTTTTCGCCAGCTTCCCGATCGTGTCCCAGCGATGACGACGCGACACCGAGGTGCCGCCGAACTTCAGTACGATCCAACGATCGACAAGGGGGGAAGCTGACATGGATTGGCTATGTAGAATGTGGGGAAGCCGCCCTCGGGGGCGGAACCTTTGATTCTAAGCGCAATATCCCCGTAGATGGCCGTCCTTCGTTACCTGCAGCTCGATGTCTTCGCCCCCCGCCCCGGCACCGGCAACCCACTGGGCGCCATCCTGGACGCCGACGGGCTCTCCAGCAGCCAGATGCAGGCCCTGGCCGCCTGGCTGAACCTGTCCGAGACGGTGTTCTTCCTGCGCCCCAGCGCGCCCGGCGCCGACTACCACATCCGCATCTTCACCCCGACCCGGGAACTGGCGTTCGCCGGCCATCCCAGCGTCGGTGCGGCCTGGGTGGCGGTGACCTGTGGCCTGGCGACTCCACGTGACGGTGCCCTGCTGCAGCAATGCGCGGCCGGGCTGTTGCCGGTAAAGGTGAGTGGGCCGGCCGAGGCGCTGGAGATCCAGCTGGCCAGCCCACCGGCCCGGCAGCTGGCAACCGCCGCCGACGCGGCACCCGCAACGCTGCTTGCGCTGGCTGCCGACGGCCATGCACCGGAGCTGTGGGACAACGGCGCACGCTGGTGGCTGCTGCCGCTGCGCGATGGCGCCGCCGTGCGCGACCTGGAGCCGGACATGGCATCGGTGGCCGCCTGGAGTCTCGCCACCGATGCCACTGGCGTGGCGGTATTCGCCGACGAAGCCGGCACCGACCACAGCCGCGTGGTCCGCGCGTTCTGTCCTGCTGATGCGCCCAGCGTGCCCGAGGACCCGGTGACCGGCAGCGCCAATGCGCTGATCGGCGTCTGGCTGCGGCAGCGCGATGCCCTGCCCGGCCGCGAGGGCCGCTACGTGGCCAGCCAGGGCCGCGAAGTGGGCCGCGATGGCCGCGTGCAGGTGCAGGTCGACGCGCAGGGCACGGTGTGGATCGGCGGCCAGGTGCAGTGCGTGATCGACGGCAGCATCCATTGGTAGCGCCGGTCCACGCCCGGCGAACGCAGTACACGGACGCCGGGCATGGCCCGGCGCTACCGTATCCCCTCTCGTTTACGGAATCTGCCCCCTATGACCACCCGCCGTTTCCTGCAGCTGGATGTGTTCTCCCCGCGCGCCGGCGCCGGTAACCCACTGGCCGTGGTACTCGATGCCGAGGGCCTGGATGACGCCAGCATGCAGGCCATCGCACGCTGGACGCGCCTACCGGAAACCACCTTCGTGTTCGCGCCGCAGGCACCTGGTGCCAGCTACCGGCTGCGCATGTTCAGCCCGCAGAAGGAAGTCCCGTTCGCCGGCCACCCCAGCGTCGGCACCGCGCATGCGGTGCTGCAGGCGGGCCTTGCTACACCGGTCGAGGGCGTGCTGGTGCAGGAGGGCATTGCTGGTGCGCTGCCGCTGCGCGTCAGTGGTGAAGGTGCGCAGCAGCGCATCGCCATCCGCACCCCGCGCGCGCAGCTGGCCGAAACCGCCGAAGCCACCGATCCACGCCTGCAGGCCGCATTGAAGGGCTGGCCACTGGGCACACTGCCGCCGGCACGCATGCAGGGTGGCCGCAGCTGGTGGGTGGTGCAGGTGGCCGATGAAGCCGCATTGCGCGCCCTGCAGCCGGACTGGGATGCGGTGGCGGCAGTGGCTGAATCCACCGACAGCATGGGCGTGTTCGCCTATGCCTTCAGCGATGGCAGCGAGGGGTTCGATCTTGCGGTACGCGCCTTCGTCGGCAACGGTCGCCGCTTCGAAGACGCCGCCTCGGGTGCCGCCAACGCCGTGTTGGCCGCGTGGCTGGACCTGCGCGAGGCACTGCCGCGGGGCCGTGCGCCGTTCGAAGTCAGTCAGGGCCGCGAAGTCGGCCACGATGCGCGCCTGACCCTGTTGGTCGATGAGGACGGCGAGGTCTGGTCGGGCGGTCAGGTGCAGACGGTGATTGCCGGCACCCTCGATTGGTAAAGGGGCACTGTACAGCCGAGCCCACGCTCGACTGCTCTTCGGCCAGATCACGGCAGCTGCAGAAGCCGAGCGTGGGCTCGGCTCTACAAGAGCATCCGGCGCTCAGCCCAGCTCGGCTTCCAGGCTGATCGGCACCGCACTCAGCGCCTTGGACACCGGGCAGTTCTGCTTGGCGTCATCGGCAATGGCGCGGAACTTGGCCGCGTCGATACCCGGCACTACGGCCTTTACCTTCAGGCGGATCTGAGACAGCTGCGGGCCGCCTTCCAGCGACAGATCGACCTTGGCTTCGGTGTCCAGCGAGGTCGGGGTGAAACCGGCTTCGCCGAGCTTGGCCGACAGCGCCATGGTGAAGCAGCCAGCATGCGCGGCAGCGATCAGTTCTTCCGGATTGGTGCCCTTCTCGTCGCCGAAGCGGCTGTTGAAGCCGTAGCGGGTCTTGTCCAGCAGGCCACTCTGCGGCGTGCTCAACTGCCCCTTGCCCGACTTCAGGTCGCCTTCCCAGTGCGCGGTGGCGTGTCGCGAGATTCCCATGTGCTGCTCCTGCGTGACGGTGATGAACGATCACCCTCGCACGTGGCGCGTTAGCCCTGCGTCGCTCCGCCGCACGCGCCACGTCGCTCCGGCGCCGGGCAGATGGACACTTCCTCGCCAGCCGGAAACGCATTTCCCCCTTGTTTTCAGTGGTTTCGCGCATTCCTCCAATGACCGGGCGCTGGCGGCCAGCCGCGTCCCGACACCCCCGCCCCCATCGCCGGCCATGTACTGAATCGGCCTGGATATGAAAAAACATGCACTTTCCGCGCTTCGGGCTATTGGCGGCGCCCGAGAGTTGCCCTACATTGCGCTTGCCGACGGGGTTCGGCGCCGACCAAACAACCAACCGTTCACGGAACAGGAAACCATGGCAAAGACCGCTAAGAAGGCTGCCCCGAAGAAGGCAGTGAAGAAAGTCGCGACGAAGGCAGCCGCCAAGCCGGCCGCTCCGAAGCCGATCAAGGAAGTGCTGACCAAGTCCGGCCTGGTTGCACACATCGCTGAAGCCTCCGGCGTCATCGCCAAGGACGTCCGCGCTGTGCTGGCCTCGCTGGAAAGCGCCGTCGCATCCTCGGTGCACAAGAAGGGCGCTGGCTCCTTCACCCTGCCGGGCCTGCTGAAGATCACCACCGTCAATGTGCCGGCCAAGCCGAAGCGCAAGGGCATCAACCCGTTCACCAAGGAAGAACAGTGGTTCGCCGCCAAGCCGGCCACCACCAAGCTGAAGGTGCGTCCGCTGAAGAAGCTGAAGGACGCCGCGCTGTAAGCGCGCGCCCCAACGCGGATTCCGACGGGACGGCTCTGGCCGTCCCGTTTTTTTTGTCCCAACCACGGCCCGCAACACAGCGTTGCCGCATCCCAGGGAATGCCCGTACAGGCCCGTCGCCATTGGCTGGGCCCCGCCTGCGGCGGTGCCGGAACGTACCGGGTGGAACACTGCGTGCAGCGCCGGCCGTCGCCGCCGACCGTGGCCTTGCCTATGGTTGGCACATCCTCCACAGCTACGGCGAGCATCTCCTCATGGCCAGCCCCTCCACCCGCTACCGGATCTCGGTGACCCCCATCGAAAAGGACGGGGTGCAGTGCACCGGGCGTTGCACCATCGAACTGGAACATCGCGCCAGCCGCGACCTGATGCGCCTGCTGGAAGCGGCACCGCGGACGGCAGGGCTCAGCGGCGATGAACGCGCGACCCTGGTGATTGCCACCCAGCTGCTGCGCGACATCGTGCAGCGCCACGCCGAAACCGATGGACATGCGTTGGCCGCCATCGCCGGGCAGGTGCTGCCGGCGCTGGATGCACTGGAACAGTTGCCCTCCTCCCGCTGATTCCCGCGCAGCCGATACACTGTCAACCCACATCGCCTCGGGGAGGAGGCATGCGCAGGACGCTTTTCCTGATCGCGCCACTGGTGCTGCTGGGCTGTTCCAGACCCACTGCACAACCGGAGGTTGCGCCAGTGCCGGCGCCAGCGAGCGCCGATGCACAGGCCGTTGCAGACACCGACGCAGCACCGCTGCAGCGAGCAACGATCGATCCGCTGTTCGCCGCGGTCGCTGCCGACGCCGAACCACCATCGGTGATGCTCAACCGCTACGTGATCGCGCTGCTCAACCGCAACCGCAGCGCCAGCGACGCGGCATGGGCGATTCCACCGGTCGATCCGCACCGCGCAGATGACGCTGCCATACGCCAACTGCAGGACCTGCGCACGCTGCGCCTGGACAGTGGCACCCCGCTGGCACGCGATGGCCGGCAGCCATCCCGGTTGCTGGAGGTGCCGGTGCGGCTCCGCGCGACCACCGCACAAGGCACCTTCCGCTTCCGCGGCTGGTATCGCGTGCAGCCCAGCCCGGACGGTCGCGCCTGGCAGATCCAGTCGGCGCAACTGCGGCCAACGCTGGACTGAACCGTTGCAGCGGCATGCACGCACGATTCAGCCGACCCGGCTACTCTTTCCTCCATCCATTCCCTGTCCAGCGGCCACCGCCATGCGCCTGCGTTCCCTGATGACCCGCCTCGCCGCCTCCACCGTACTGATCGCAGCCGCGATCGGTGCCCAGGCCGCCCCTTCCATTTCCGGCCGCGAACTGTCGGTGGGCGCCAGCGATGTGCAGCAATACCTCGATGGCAGCTTCCCGCGCACCCAGGACGCCCTGGGCGGACTGATCGCCCTGACCATGAGCCACCCTCAGCTGAGCCTCCCGGCCGGCGAGCGTTTGAACCTCGGCATGGACGTTGCACTGGCCACTGCCGGTGGCAATCCGGCCAAGCTGGGTACGGTGAAGCTCAGCAGCGGCCTGCGCTACGACGCACAGACCCAGGGGTTCCACCTGCAGCAGCCCAGCGTGGATGACTTCACCCCGGCCAACCAGGGTGGTCGTCTCGACTCCCGTACCCGCGGCCTGCTCAACGCCTGGCTGAGCGACTACGCCCAGCGTGAGCCGATCTACAAGCTGGATCCGGCCGTGGCCGGGGTACTCGGCGCTCTGCAGGTGCAGTCGGCGCAGGTGAAGAACGGCAAGCTGGTGGTCACCTTCAACCAGAACCTGGGCAACCTGGTGCCGGCAGGCGTGCTGGGCAAGTAAGGTGGTGCCGGCCAGCGGCCGGCACTACCGGTAGCGCATCAGGCGGCAAGTGCCTTGACCACCGCCTCACTGAAGGCCGGGATGTCATCCGGCTTGCGGCTGGTGATCACGTTGCCGTCGACCACGACCTCGGCATCGCGCCAGTTCGCCCCCGCATTGGTCAGATCCTGCTGCAGGGAAGGCCAGGACGTCAGCTCGCGGCCATCGGCGAGGCCACTGTTGATCAGCAGCCACGGGCCATGGCAGATCGCCGCCACAGGCTTGCCGGCCTCGTCTACTGCGCGGACGAAGCCGAGTACAGCCTCGTCGGTACGCAGCGTGTCCGGATTGATGACCCCTCCCGGCAGCACCAGCGCGTCGAAGCTGGCCGGATCGGCCTCATCCAGCGGAATATCCACCGCGACGGCGTCGCCCCAGTTCTTCTCTTTCCAGCCCTTGATCGTCGCCTCCTTTGCAGGCGACACGACGCTGACGCGCGCGCCTTCGGCTTCCAGCAGACGCTTGGGTTCGGTCAGTTCGGACTGTTCAAAGCCGTGGGTGGCAAGGATGGCAATCTGCTTGCCCTTCAATCGTTCTGCCATGGGTGCACTCCGGTTGGGGGTGCCGACAGAATGGAAGAACGGCCCTTGCACGGCGGTGACCCTGCCGTGCACGGCAGGTGGAGAGCCTCCGGGTGGCGCCGGCCGCGGGCCCGCACCCGGCGTGCGCCGTGCCGGCCCGCGGCCGGCCCGACCCCGTCCCGGTCCGCCCTTGGGCTGCAGCATGGTGCCAGTGCACTTGGGTGAGCCGCAGCGGCACTCCCAGATCTTCTTCAGCTTGGCGGTGTGGCGCTCGGCCAGGGTGATGCCGTAGTTGTAGGTCAGTTCCTCACCGGCCTTGATGTCACGCAGCGCCTCGATGAACACCTTGTCACCTCGGCTGTCACCGTCCTCGTCTTCCTCGATCACTGCCTCGCAGTTCGGGTCGCAGCTGTGGTTGATCCAGCGCGCGTCATTGCCCTTGTAGTTGGCATCGATCACCCAGTCGTCGTTGAGGGTGAACAGGAAGGTATGGCCACTTTCGACGTCGCCGCTGTCATCGGCATCAACGTCGCCGTGGCTGCGCAACAGGCCCTTGTACTGGATCACGCGCTCGCCCTGCTTGATCGGGGCCACGGCGAACACGCCGTTGCCATGGATGGCGGACTTGCGGGCTTGGATCTTCTTGGGCATCGGCAAGGGAGGTCTGCAGCGAAAGGAACGTTGATTCTCGCCCATTCCGGGTGATTGCGAAAATCACCCCGTTGGCGCAGCATGGCGCCCCGGCAATGGCCCCGGTGTGTCGTCCCGGTCCGTCCCAGCGCCGGCTGAATGTCCGGGTTGGATGCCGGCGAATAAAAGCGTACAATTTCAGTCCGCTTTAAGAACCGCTCGCATTCCCATGTTGCGTGTCACCAAGCTCACCGATTACGCCACCGTGGTACTGACCGTGCTTGCCGCCCGTCCGGGCGAGGTGCTCAGTGCCACCGAGCTGGCCGAATTCACCGGCCTGGAGCCGCCCACCGTCAGCAAGGTGCTCAAGCCACTGGCCCAGGCCGGCCTGGTCGAAGGCCTGCGCGGTGTCCGAGGCGGCTACCGCCTGACCCGCCCGGCCATCGAGATCTCGCTGTTCGAAGTGGTCGAAGCGATGGAAGGGCCGCTGGCCCTGACCGAATGCAGCCACGACCACCACCAGTGCGGCATGGCGCCCAAGTGCGGCGCGCGCAGCAGCTGGCGGCTGATCAACGACGTGGTCTCCGAGGCCCTGCGCGATGTCACCCTGGCGCAGATCCTGCCCCCTCTCCCCCTTGCCGATGACGAACAGCGCCGCACCATCGCTGTCGACGTCGTCTCCTGATCCGTAGGCAGCCCCCCATGGCCACCGAAACCATCGAAAACGTCGCCCACGACGACACCCCCAACCGCGAGATCCACGAGCAGCTCGGCCGCAAGTATTCGGCCGGCTTCATCACCGAGATCGAATCGGACTCCCTGCCGCCGGGCCTGGACGAGGACACCATCCGTGCCCTGTCGGCCAAGAAGGAAGAGCCGGAGTGGATGACGCAGTGGCGCCTGGACGCCTACCGCCACTTCCTGACCATGCCGATGCCGGACTGGGCCAAGCTGGAGATCGCCCCGATCGACCTGCAGGCGCTGAGCTACTACTCCGCGCCGAAGGGCCCGAAGTACGCCTCGCTGGATGACGTGCCCAAGGAACTGCTCGACACCTACGACAAGCTGGGCGTGCCGCTGCACGAGCGTGCCAAGCTGGCCGGCGTGGCGGTGGATGCGGTGTTCGACTCGGTGTCCGTCGGCACCACGTTCCGCAAGGAACTGGCCGAGAAGGGCATCATCTTCTGCTCGATGTCCGAGGCCATCAAGGAACACCCGGAGCTGGTGCGCCAGTACCTGGGCACCGTGGTGCCGGTGGGCGACAACTACTTCGCCGCGCTGAACTCGGCGGTGTTCTCCGATGGCAGCTTCGTGTTCATCCCCAAGGGCGTTCGCTGCCCGATGGAACTGAGCACCTACTTCCGCATCAACGCCGGCCACACCGGCCAGTTCGAGCGCACCCTGATCGTGTGCGAGGACAAGGCCTACGTTTCCTATCTGGAAGGCTGCACCGCGCCGATGCGCGACGAGAACCAGCTGCACGCCGCGGTGGTCGAGCTGGTCGCGCTGGAAGACGCGGAGATCAAGTATTCCACCGTGCAGAACTGGTACCCGGGCGACGAGAACGGCGTCGGCGGCATCTACAACTTCGTCACCAAGCGTGCCGAATGCCGTGGCGCGCGCAGCAAGGTCACCTGGACCCAGGTCGAGACCGGTTCGGCGATCACCTGGAAGTACCCGTCCTGCGTGCTGCTGGGCGACGATTCGGTCGGTGAATTCCATTCCGTGGCGCTGACCCACCACCGCCAGCAGGCCGACACCGGCACCAAGATGATCCACGTCGGCAAGCGCACCAAGAGCAAGATCGTCAGCAAGGGCATCAGTGCCGGCCGCGGCCAGAACACCTACCGCGGCCTGGTGAAGGTCGACCGCAACGCCGACGGCGCACGCAACTACACCCAGTGCGATTCGCTGCTGATCGGCAAGCAGTGCGGTGCCCATACCTTCCCCTACATCGAGGTGAAGAACCCGGGCGCCACCGTCGAGCACGAGGCCACCACTTCGAAGATTTCCGACGACCAGCTGTTCTACTGCCGCGCCCGTGGCATCAGCCAGGAAGACGCGGTGTCGATGATCGTCGACGGCTTCTGCAAGCAGGTGTTCCGCGAACTACCGATGGAGTTCGCGGTGGAAGCCAAGAAGCTGCTGGAAGTCTCGCTGGAAGGGTCGGTCGGTTAACACGCCAACCACCTTCGTCTGAATATTTCAGCCACGCGTGGCGTGGCTCTACTGGATTCATACCATGCTGAAGATCGAAAACCTCCACGCCCGCATCGGCGACAAGGAAATCCTCAAGGGCCTGTCGCTGGACGTGAAGCCCGGCCAGGTGCACGCCATCATGGGCCCCAACGGCGCCGGCAAGTCCACCCTGGGCAATGTCCTGGCCGGCCGTGACGGCTATGAAGTGACCGAAGGCAGCGTCCAGTTCGAGGGCGCCGACCTGTTGGACCAGGACCCGGAAGCCCGCGCCGCCGCCGGCCTGTTCCTGGCCTTCCAGTACCCGGTGGAAATCCCGGGCGTGAACAACACCTACTTCCTGCGCGCAGCACTGAATGCACAGCGCAAGGCGCGTGGTGAAGAAGAACTCGATTCCATGCAGTTCCTGAAGCTGGTGCGCCAGAAGCTGGCCGTGCTGCACCTGAAGGACGAGCTGCTGCACCGTGGCGTCAACGAAGGCTTCTCCGGTGGCGAGAAGAAGCGCAACGAGATCTTCCAGCTGGCCGTGCTCGAGCCGAAGCTGGCGATCCTCGACGAAACCGATTCGGGCCTGGACATCGATGCGCTGAAGAGCGTGGCCGACGGCGTCAACGCACTGCGCGCCGCCGACCGCTCGTTCCTGGTCATCACCCACTACCAGCGCCTGCTGGACTACATCAAGCCGGACGTGGTGCACGTGCTGGCCGATGGCCGCATCGTCAAGACCGGCGGTCCGGAACTGGCCCTGGAACTGGAAGCGCACGGCTACGATTTCCTCAAGGATCGCGTGGTGCGCGAGGCGGCGGTCTGATGAGCGCCCTGCTTGACTCGATGGCCCAGGCCTTCTGTGGCAGCGATTCGCGCCGCGAAGTGCTGGATGCGGCCCTGCGCGACGGCCTGCCGGCCGCCCGCAACGAAGCCTGGAAGTACACCTCGCTGCGCCAGCTGGAGCGCCGTGCGTTCGCAGCTGCACCGCTGGCCCCGCCGGCACTGGATGCCGCACTGCTGGAGGACATCCCGGCACCGCGCCTGGTGTTCGTCAATGGCCGCCTGGATGCCGCGCTGAGCGATGCGCAGGTCCTGCCGGCCGGCGTGCAGCTGCAGCCGCTGTCGGCCGCACTGGCATCCGGCGAAGACGCCGTGCGTTTCCTTGGCCGCCGTTACGAGCGCAGCGAGGAGATCTTCGCCCGCCTCAACGCCGCACTGGCCGATGAAGGCGTGGTGCTGCGCGTGGACGAAGGCGTGCAGGTCGAAGCGCCGCTGCAGCTGGTATTCGCCAGCGTCGCCGGCGAGACCGATCTGGCCTGGCACCACCGCCACCTGATCGAACTGCGTGCCGGCGCCAGCCTGGGCGTGGTCGAGCAACGCTTCAGCGTCGGCGATTCGGCCCACCTGGACAACACCGTGCTGCACGCCCATGTCGCCCGCGATGCCGTGCTCAAGCACGCCCGCGTGCAGACCGGCAGCGCACGCCAGACCAGCTTCCTGCGTACCGACGCAGTGCTGGCCCGCGACGCGCAGTACCACCGCGTCGACCTGGAACTGGGCGCCGCGCTCAGCCGCCACGAACTGAACGTACGCCTGGAAGGCGACAACGCCCAGCTGACCGCCAACGGCGTGCTGCTCGGCAATGGCCGCCGCCACGTCGAGACCCGGCTGGGCATCGATCACATCGCGCGCGACACCAGCTGCGAACTGCTGTGGCGCGGCGTCGCCGCCAACCGCAGCCGCGTGGTGTTCCATGGTGGCATCCAGATCCGCGAAGGCGCCGATGGTACCGACGCGAACCTGTCCAACAAGAACCTGCTGCTGTCGGCCGACGCCGAGATCGATACCCAGCCGACGCTGGTGATCGACGCCGATGAAGTGAAGGCCGCGCACGGCGCGACCGTCGGCCAGCTCGATGCCAATGCGCTGTTCTACCTGCGCTCGCGCGGCCTGCCGCAGGCACAGGCGCAGGCACTGCTCAGTGCCGCGTTCTGCCACGAACCGCTGAAGATCCTGCCGGAAGCCCTGCGCGAACAGCTGGCACGCCGCCTGGACAAGGCCCTGGCCGAGGCGGGTGTGGCATGAACCTGTC
The DNA here is from genome assembly GCF_036319985.1 of Stenotrophomonas sp. SMYL89. Classification (NCBI taxonomy): domain Bacteria; kingdom Pseudomonadati; phylum Pseudomonadota; class Gammaproteobacteria; order Lysobacterales; family Lysobacteraceae; genus Stenotrophomonas; species Stenotrophomonas sp. SMYL89. The sequence continues at coordinate 122,095 of NZ_JAWIRW010000004.1, forward strand.
CACCCCGCGCCCGATCGAAACCCCCAACGGCGCGCCCGACTGGGACCGCGTCCGCCTCGACTTCCCGCTGCTGATGCGCGAAGTGCACGGCAAGCCGCTGGTCTATTTCGACAATGCCAACACCGGCCAGAAGCCGGTGCAGGTGATCGGCGCGGTGGACGAGTTCTACCGCCGCTACAACGCCAACGTCAGCCGCGCGGTGCATGCACTGGGCAGCGAAGCCACCGACGCCTACGAAGGCGCGCGCAACAAGCTGGCGCGCTTCCTCAACGTGCGTGCCAGCGACCTGGTGCTGTGCAGCGGCACCACCTTCGCCATCAATCTTGTGGCGTATTCGTGGGCGCTGCCGCGGCTGAAGGCCGGCGACGTGATCCTGGTCTCGCGCATGGAGCACCACGCCAACATCGTGCCATGGCAGCTGGTCGCACAGCGTACCGGCGCCACCATCCGCGTGGCCGAGATCACCCCCGATGGCGCGCTGGACCTGGATGCGCTGCGTGCGGCGATGACCCCCGAGGTCAAGCTGCTGGCGGTCACCCATGTGTCCAACGTGCTGGGCACGGTCAACCCGGTACGCGAGATCTGCCGTGAGGCGCGCAAGCGCGGCATCATCACCGTGGTCGACGGCTCGCAGGCGGTGCCGCACCGCAAGGTCGACGTCGCCGCGATCGGCTGCGACTTCTACGCCATCACCGGCCACAAGATGTGTGGCCCGACCGGCACCGGTGCGCTGTGGGCACGCCGCGAGCACCTGGACGCGATGCCGCCATTCCTCGGTGGCGGCGAGATGATCAAGGAAGTCAGCTTCGACGGCACCGTGTTCAACGATGCCCCGCACAAGTTCGAAGCCGGCACCCCGAACATCGCCGGCTTCATTGGCCTGGGCGTGGCCGCCGACTACCTTCAGCAGCTCGGCCAGGACAACGTGGAAGCGCGCGAAGCCGAACTGCTGGCGCACTTCACCGAAGAGCTGCGCCGCGTCGATGGCCTGCGCATCATCGGCGAAGCGCCGGAAAAGGCCGCCGTGGTCTCGTTCCTGATCGACGGCGCGCATGCCCATGACCTGGCCACGCTGCTTGATCTGGAAGGCGTGGCCGTGCGCTCGGGCCAGCACTGCGCGCACCCGCTGCTGCAGTACTTCGGCGTCGCAGCCACCTGCCGCGCCTCGCTGGCGTTCTACAACACCCACGCCGAGATCGAGCGCTTCATGACCGCACTGACCAAGGTGCGCAAGCTGTTGGGGTGACCCGGCACACCGGGGTCAGATCCCTTTCGCATCGCGAAAGGGCTCTGACCCCGCTAGCGAACCGGCCAGTCGTCGCTGCGACTGCAATGCTCGCCGGATCGCCGCCACATCCGCGGCAGGAATACCCTCCTCGATGAACTCCGCATAGCGCCTGCGCCGTTCATCCAGATCCAGGGCAATCAGCTCGAATGCCGAATGCGGCTCGAGCAGCGCATTCGGCCTGCCCTGCGCATTCGCCCGATAGCTCGACCAGCGATAGTCCCCTGGACGCGCCACCCTCCCCGCACGGACAGGGTTGAGCTCGATGTAGCGCTGGCAAGCCAGCAGATAGCGATCCGTATCCACCAACGTGGAATGGAAACGCCCCTCCCACAGGGTTCCCGTGCGGCCCTGCCGATCATTCACCCGCCGCACGTAGGTCCGGCTTACGGCCTGCATCATCCGCGACAGCCCGCCGGAGACATCAGGCGTCGCCAGGAGATGAACGTGATTGTCCATCAGCACATACGCGTGGACCCGGCAGTGCTGCTGGCCTGCGTGATGACACAGCAGGCGCAGGTAGGCCACGCGGTCGCCATCGGTGAAGAACACGGGCTGGCGATTGTTGCCACGTTGAACGACATGTTGCGGGTAACCGGGCGCATCGATGCGTGGTGGCCTTGGCATAGGTGTCTCCTGGGAATAGGGGTCAGAACCCATCGCTGCGCAAAGGGATCTGACCCCGAGCATCTGCTGATTCCGTGCCCGTACCAGTCGGTCCATGACCTGCCGCTCGGTCGGTAGACGCCGGGGTCAGAGCCCTTTCGCCCGGCGAAAGGGATCTGACCCCACGCCGCGCCCCCCGTTGCGGCCGCCCCCCCCCCCCCCAGAAGTTGCCCCGGCGCGCCCGGGCCCGCCCCGCCCCGCCCG